>JAGAMJ010000163.1 GCA_017624795.1 Clostridia bacterium | reverse complement strand
GGGCTTTCATTTCACGGGCGATATCTGGGCTGTGCCGGAGGGCACGGTCGTGTTTCCCGGCGAGCCGCTGATGACCGTTCGCGCACCTGCTATCGAGGCGCAGTTTATTGAAACCTATCTTTTGATGATGCTCAATCACCAATCCCTGATCGCCACAAAGGCGGCACGCATCACCCGCGCCGCAAAGGGACGTGCGATCAGCGAGTTCGGCTCGCGCCGCGCGCAAGGTGCGGACGCTGCCATTCTTGGCGCAAGAGCCGCTTATATCGGCGGCGTTTCGGGTACGGCGTGTGCGATCGCCGATACGGTATTCGGCGTTCCCGCAACGGGTACGATGGCACATTCATGGGTGCAAATGTTTGAAAGCGAATATGAAGCGTTTAAGGCATATTGCGAGATCTATCCCAACGACGTCACTTTGCTTGTCGACACGTATAACGTGCTGGAATCGGGCGTTCCAAACGCGATCAAGGCGTTCCGTGAGGTGCTGGTTCCCAAGGGGATCAAAAAGTGCGCTGTTCGCATTGATTCGGGCGATATCGCCTATCTGTCGGGCAAGATCCGAAAAATGCTGGACGAGGCGGGCTTCCCTGAATGTAAGATCGTCGCCTCGAACTCCTTGGACGAATATATCATTCGCGGTCTGATCCATCAGGGGGCACAGGTCGATGCCTTTGGCGTTGGCGAGCGTTTGATCACGGCAAAGAGCGCACCTGTTTTCGGCGGCGTTTATAAGCTTTGTGCCGTGGAGGACGAAAAAGGAACGATCATTCCCAAGATCAAGCTCAGCGAGAACGTGGGCAAGATCACCACACCGCATTTCAAAAAGCTTTATCGCCTGATCGGAAAGGATACGGGAAAGGCGGAAGCCGATCTGCTTTGCGTGTATGACGAGGTTATAGACGACAGTAAGCCGCTTGAGATCTTTGATCCCGAAAACACATGGAAAACAAAGACCTTGGAAAACTTTAAGGCGGTAGAATTACAGGTCCCCATTTTCCAAAACGGCCGTCAGGTCTATGAGCTGCCCACCATTCAAGAGATCCGTGAGCATTGTAAGAGCTCGCTTGAAAGTATATGGGACGAGGTCAAGCGCTTTGATAATCCGCACAACTACTACGTCGACCTTTCGCAAAAGCTCTGGGACATCAAATACAGCATGATCAAACAACAAAGACACAAATAAAAAAAGAAGGGATAAAGCAAAATTGCTTTATCCCTTCTTTTTAACCGCGAAATCTTCGAACGGCGTTTTTTGCGATGGTGGGCTCTGTGATGAAATAATAGACCAGATCTCCCATATGCCCAACGGTGGCACTGTCAAAGCGCTGCAAGCGATCGGATAGCTCATCGGCAGGATAGAGTGACGCAAGGGACTGCACTGATTGCCGTTCGCTGTTGATATATTCCTCGACGGCGGCGATCATTTCATCGCTGTACTGTTCGTCGGACAGTCGAAAAAAGCCGAATTCGTTTCCGTCACCGTTTTCAGAAAAATAAACGGCTGATTCGCGCACGTAGTCGCGCGAACCGAAATTGGTGGTTAAAAAATCCTCATCGGCGCGCACAAAGCCGGTGTTCTCACCATACTCGGTCAATACTACTTCGGCAGCTTTTTCGGGTGTCATATCCATCGTTTCACGTGAGCAACCGCTAAAAGCAAGAAGCAAAACAAACAAAAAACAAATTTTTTTCATATTAACCTCTGATTTCGTGTTCTAGTGTGGAAAGGTGCGAGAGAATGGCTGTATATGCGCTATCTGTCAAATGGATCCCGTCCTCGCTATAACAGAATTCCTCGCGCAGATATCCTTGCCCGTCTGCCAGGACCTTGGTTTGATCCACAAAGGGTAACCCCTTTTTTTCTGCAAGCTCTTTGATGATCTGATTTGAGCGCTCGACCATATCGTTGGTGATAACGGTGCAGCTGCGCCCCACGGGGAAGATCGATTGCAGGATCACGTGCGTTTCGGGAGAAGCGGCTTGAATGGCACACACGAGCTTTTCGTAATAGTGAGCGAACAGATCGGGCCTTTCGCGGTAATAATAGACACCGTAGTCGATACCGAGCGTAATGACGAGATAACGGGGCTTCAAACGGGCAGCGACGTCGGCGATCAGCTCCTCCTCGCCCGTATCGGGGGCGACGATCCTTGCGTAAGTGATGCGAGAATCCAGATTGAGGTAGCGATTCTTTGTTGCCCAGACCTGCTCTTTTTGAACAGCAGCCCGTGATTGCATATGCGCCGTGGTGGAATCGCCAAGAAAGGTCAGCTCACTGATAAAATCACTTTCCGTATATTGGACCGCTTTCGCGGCGGCGCTTGCCCTTCGGCAGCCAAACAACGGGAAAAGGATCAGAAAAATTGCAAAAATGAAAAGAAAAATACGGTTGAAACGCATTTGAATGCACCTCCAACCGTATTGTTTCCGCTTATTTCTTTTTGAATACGCTTTGATAGTCGTCCTTATCTTTCTTATTATTTTTACTGCTTTTGGTAATTTTTTTGTTATCCTCGTTTTGCTTGTAAACACTTTTATAGTGGGCCTCGTCGCGTGTCACACGGTGGATACGGGCGTGTACACCAAGTATGATGCCCATAACGATCGCATAAATAAGTGTCATCGCGAAAAAGAAGCCAAAGCCCTGTGAGGCGGTCGTTCCGCCTGCACGGTTTGGAAGATACAGGCAACAAAATGTGCCAATGATCGTCAAGGCATAATGCTGTGTAACGCGCAGCCAGGTTTTGAACGTGCCATAGCGAAAGAAAATATTTGCTGTGGCAAGCAGAAAAGAAAAGGGCAGAAGCAAAGCTTGGCTTCCCGGGTGGATCCCGCGCGTGAGATCGTTATTGACAATGATATAAAACAGGATCAGCAGCAGCGTTGCGACCGTGAAATAAATGCCCGTATGATTGCAGATCTTTTTTATGTACTCTCTCGTGCTCATTAAAAGCTCCTTTTTTGTGTTTGGTAATATTGTATCATAAATCCTTCCAAAAGACAAGTGATAGATTGACGAAAAACAAAAAAAGTAGTATAATAAAGAAAGAATTCTCTCTTGCCTACGGAGGAAGATATGAAGAAACTTTTGGCAGTAGACGGCAACAGTATCGTCAATCGCGCGTTTTACGGTGTCAGACCTCTTTCCAATCGCGAGGGGCTGCCCACCAACGCACTGTTTGGTATGGTCAGCATTCTGGAACACAATTTGGAGCTGGTAAAGCCCGATTATTGCGCCATCGCCTTTGATCTTAAAGCCCCGACATTTCGACACAAGATGTATGATGAATATAAGGCAGGTCGTCGCCCCACGCCCGACGACCTGCTGACGCAGATCCCCTTGGCAAAGGAGCTTGCCGCGGCGCTTGGCTTTACTTGCCTTGAAAAAGAAGGATACGAGGCAGACGATATTCTTGGCACCTTGTCCGCTATGGCACAGGATGAGGATTGCGAAGCGTATATTCTCACGGGTGACCGCGATGCCTTGCAGCTGATCTCCGACCGCGTGCACGTTTTGCTTGCCACGAATACCGAAACGATTGATTTTACCTGTGATAAATTCTTTGGAAAATACGGCGTGCGCTCCTCGCAATTTGTAGACGTCAAGGCGTTGATGGGGGATAGCTCTGACCACATTCCGGG
>JAGAMJ010000162.1 GCA_017624795.1 Clostridia bacterium | reverse complement strand
GTTTTTGTACGCATCGCGCACCGCCTTGTCGCGCGTGAGCCACGAGCGGCTGTCCTGCTCGTCCCCAAAGCGCTTGTTGTAAGCGCCGAAGGCAAGAGCGGTCAGCATCTTGCTGCGGTGATGATCGCCCTTGACGGCGGCAATCGTACGGGCAAGCTGCCGCGCGACACCCGTGGGCTGCCCTGCACCCGCCGTGCCGCTGATCAGCGCGGCGGAAAGCTCCCCGCCGTAGCGCGAGAGATACGCGCGCAACACAAAAGAGCCCATACTGTGCCCGTAAAGCACCAGCGGCAGCTCGGGATACTCGGCCTTGATCAGCTGTGACATGGTGTGCAGGTCCTCGACAAGGCAGTCCGCGCCGATCCCTTGGGGAATGAAGCCAAGCTCCTCGGCGCTCTCGGCGTTTTGCCCGTGTCCCAGATGATCGTTGCCGCAAACGACAAAGCCGATCTCGCAGAAGCGCCGCGCCCACGCGTCGTAGCGCTTTACGTACTCACACATACCGTGCGAGAGCTGAATGATACCGCGCAGCGGGGCGCCCTCGGGACGCCATATATATCCGTGTATCTGCGTCTTTTTGTCGGCAGAAAGATAGGTACGCTCTTCAAAAATCACTGCATTTTCCATCATAAAAACCCCTTTTCCCTTTGACAGATCTCGCTGGCAAGCTCCATCAAAACGCTTTTTTTGTTGCGGCTCGGCTCCTGCCAGCAAAGATCCTGTAAGCGCGAGAGCAGCACGCCCGTTTGGTCGGGGCGCACGCCCGTGGCATCTTGCAGCTCCTTGCCGCTGACCGCGAGAGCGCGGATCGCAATAGCGGTGCCGTTTTTCGCCACCCGTTTGCAGAGTAACTGCGTTTGTTCAATATCATCACCCATCGCGCGACGCAGCGTGAGCGCCCCTTGCCACGACTGCCAGAAGGTGGAAACAAAGCGCCTTGCCGCGTAAAGGTCGTCGGGCAAGCCCTCGCCCAGCGCTCTCAGCACGCCCGTGACCTCGTCGGTAAAGGCGTTGGAGGCACGAAGGCGGCGGCAGAGCTTCTCTGCCGCATCGGCGCTCTGCTCACGCAGCAAAAAGGCAAGCCGCAGCGCCGCGTTGGCGGGTAACGCTTGCAACGCTTCGATGCCTTCAAGGCACAGGACGGTATCAGAAAAGACCTGCTTTTCGCACTGCGCCGCAAAAAGCGCGTTGATGCCGCGCACGGCGGCGGTGGAGGTGAGCAAGCGCGTGATCTCGGAAAAAACGCGCTCTGCCGAGATGCGCGTGAGCCCCTCTCGCGTGTCACGCGCGCCAAGAAGCGTGCTTTCTTCAATTTCAAAATCAAGCTGTGCCGCAAAGCGGAACGCGCGCAAGATGCGCAAGGCGTCCTCGGTAAAGCGCGCCACGGGATCGCCCACGGCGCGGATCACGCCGCGGCGCAGATCCTCCTGTCCGCCAAAAAGATCGACAAGTCCCGTCGCCTCGCTCCAAGCCATGGCGTTGACGGTAAAATCCCTGCGCGAGAGGTCATCGGCAAGGCGGCGCGTAAAGCAAACGCTTTCGGGGCGGCGCGAGTCGCGATATTCCCCGTCGACGCGATGCGTGGTGACCTCAACGGGCTGCCCGTCGGAAAGCACGGTCAGCGTGCCGTGTTTGAGTCCCGTCGGGATCACGCGAAAATCCGAAAAAATTTCGACCATTTCGGCGGGGGTGGCGTCGGTCGTGAGATCAAAATCGTGCGGCACCTTACCCAAAAGCAGATCGCGCAGGCAGCCGCCGACCAGATAGCCGCGATGCTCAGCACGCTCCAACGCCTGCATCACCGCGCGTACGTTGGCGGGTACGCTTGCCGCAATACTCAGCTCCATTTCGATCACCTCTTTTCTTCTATATAGTATAACACATTTTTCCTTTTCTGTAAAGCGCGGCAAAACACACAAAAAATTTCCTTGTTTTCTTTTGCGCGCACAGGTCAAACTAATCATGAAGATCGCTTTGCGCCAACGACGGGCGATCTTGAAAGTGAGGTGGAAACCCTATGAGAATTTTGGATAGAATCGCTTTGATCCTGACCATCATCGGCTCGCTGAACTGGGGATCGATCGGGCTGTTTCGCTTTGACCTGGTCGCGTGGATCTGCGGCGGCATGGATACCCTGCTTGCGCGCATCATCTATACGGTGGTCGGCCTTGCGGGCGTTTGGTGCATCACGCTGCTGTTTCGCCCCGACGAGGAGCGTCACGAGGTCCGCGACTGACGGCAAGATCCTTTTGCGAGGAAGGCGTATGGAAAAGATCCGTACGCCTTTTTCTTTTCCAAAAAATTTTAGAACTATTCTAAATTTTTTTCAAAAACCTATTGCAATTTGAAAATAAATGTGTTACAATAAGGTCAACCCAAGAGAATCTGCTTCATGACACGGGCAAATGCCGTGTGTCGACCTAAAATTTACACATAAAGGAGATTTTGAACATGAAAAAATGGAGATGCAAGATTTGCGGCGAGATCGTTGAGTCCGAGAACGTGCCCGAAAAGTGCCCCCTTTGCAAGGCAGGCAGCGACAAGTTCGAGGAAATCGTTGAAGCCAAAATGACCAAGAAGTGGAAATGCAAAATTTGCGGCGAGATCGTCGAATCCGAAGCCGCACCCGAAAAGTGCCCCGTTTGCAAGGCAGGCAGTGATAAGTTCGAACAGATCGTTGATACCGATATGACCTGGGCTGCCGAGCACGTGATCGGCGTTGCCAAGGATCCCGCCGTCACCCCCGAGATCGTTGAGGGCCTGCGCGCCAACTTCCAGGGCGAGTGCACCGAGGTCGGTATGTATCTTGCCATGTCCCGCGCCGCCGCGCGTGAGGGCTACCCCGAGATCGCCCTGTATTGGAAGGAAGCCGCCCTTGAAGAGGCAGAGCACGCCGCAAAGTTTGCAGAGCTTCTCGGCGAGTGCGTTTCCCCCTCGACCAAGGAAAACCTGACCGTTCGCGTCGCAGCCGAGAACGGCGCGACCGCGGGCAAGTTTGAGCTTGCCAAGATGGCAAAGCAGCTCGGGCTCGACGCCATTCACGACACCGTTCACGAAATGGCACGCGACGAGGCACGCCACGGCAAGGCATTTGCAGGGCTTCTGGAAAGATACTTCGGTAAATAAGAAAAGAAAAATAAACAGAGCGCGTTGCGCTCTTTTTATTTTTCCACAGGAACGTATTCAGCGATGTCCTCTAAGGCGCAATCCAGCACTTTGCGCTCGCTGTGCGAGCGCAAGGGGGTTCTGCTTTGTGTTGCAAAAACACTTGCAATCATCAAGCATTTATAGTATAATGAAAGATAACAATTCTATCTTCGCAAAAGTTTGCCCCCGTAACTATCATTGATGATAAGTGAGGTAACTGTGATGAAAAAATTTCTATCCGTACTGCTGTGCCTGATGCTGGGCGTGCTTTTGGTCGTCGGGTTTGCTTCCTGTGATGAGGAAGCTCCGCCCGCTCCGCCTGTTTTTAAGGTCAATTTCATTGTGGACGGCACGACACAGACCACCGCCGAGGCAACGGGCACAGAGGCGATCACGCTGCCCGAAGAACCGACCAAAAAGGGCTACGCCTTTGAGGGTTGGTTCCTTGACGACGGCACGTGGCAGCAGCCCTTTGACGCAAGCGCACCGCGTTCGGGCGACGTCAGCGTCTATGCCAAATGGGTGGAGCTCCCGCCCCCGGATCTGAGCATCAGCTCCCAGACGCTCACACTGAAAGACGACAAGCTCACCGCGACCTTCGCAAACGAGATCGACGCCTTTTCGTTCATCAACGATCTCGCGGTCGCCGACGGCGCTGCCTACGTGATCGCAAGCGACAGAGCTTGCACGAAGCTGATCTCCAGCAAGACCGTGGACCTCAAAGCAGGCAACAACACCTATTTCGTTTTAGTCACCAACGGTGACGCGCAAAAGCTTTATACCGTCACCATACGTCGCCGCCCCATCTATACCGTTTCCTTTAACGTTGGCAACGGCGGTACGGCAGTCGAGAGCCAAAAGATCGAGGAGGGCGAGCTTGCCACAGAGCCCACCGCGCCCTCGCGCACGGGCTACGTTTTCCTTGGCTGGGACTACGATTTCACAAAGCCCATCGCGGCAAGCACGACCGTAAAGGCACTTTGGCGATCTCTTTCCGACATTCCCTACCGAGTGGAATACTATATCCAGAACCTTGAAAACGATGAGTACACGCTGCTTGAAAATGAAACCGAGGAGCTGATCGGCGCGACAGGCGAAACGGTCAATGCCGAGCAAAAGACGTTTGATCACGTCACGCTTGACACCTCAAAAAGCACACTCAGCGGTACCGTCAGCGGCGATGGCAGTCTTGTGTTAAAGGTCTATTATACAAGAAGCGTCTATACCCTTTCTGTCAGCGGCTCAGCATACGGAAGCGTCACGGGTGTGGATGAAGGCAAGATGAGTAAAGACTATAAAACCGGCTTTGAGCCCTTTACCTCTACCGCCAACTACAACACCGCTTGTGTTGTTTTCCTTGGTTGGTTTAGCGAAAACGAGTGCATTTCTACCGAAACGACCTACCACTTCGCCGTCGATCGAAACGTGCAAGCAAAATTTGCCCCAAAAGAAAATATGGCAGCATTCAGCTTCAGCGCTACGGCAACCAGCTGCACCATCAGCGGTCTAAAAGATCGAACCGTCACCGAGATCACCATTCCCGATTGCGTGACCGCCATCGGCTTTACTGCGTTCAGCAGCTGCAAAAATCTCACCTCGATCGACATTCATTCAAACATCATCTCTATTGGCAATCTCGCGTTTTACGGCTGCACCTCGCTTTCCGAGATCTCGATCGCGCCGAGCGTGCAATCCATCGGTTCAAATGCGTTTGACGGGTGCAGCGCGCTCACTCAGATCTCGATCCCCGAAGGAGTCGCCGTCATCGGCGATTCTACGTTCCGCGGTTGCAAAAAGCTTGCGTCGGTCACCATTCCCGCAAGCGTGCGCTCGATCGGTTCTTATGCGTTCCAGGGTTGCAGTGATCTTGCAAGCGTAAGCTTTGCCACGGGCAGCCGTTTGACCTCCATCGGCGGGGAAACGTTCCACGGCTGCACCAGTCTTGCCTCCATTACCCTCCCCGAAGAGCTACAATCCATCGGCAACTCTGCGTTCGGCGCTTGCAGCGCGTTGGAGGTCATCACGCTTCCCGCATCTCTGCAAACCGTCGGCGATTCCATGTTCGACAATTGCGGCATACTGACAACTGTCAACTTCGGCGGCTCCCGGGATAGATGGGAGATGCTGATCGAGGGCATCGACATCGGCTTGAAGCCGGGCTGCACGGTCAATTATGAGTACACCGAGGACTAAATCCTTGCAAAACACCCCGACGCTCGCCGCGGCGAGCGTCGGGGTTCTGATTTTTTGCAAGCCACCCCTTGACAAAGTGTTTTTTTCATACTATAATGAGCTTGTCGCGAAATGCGGCAGCATACTACAAAATCCATGAACACGGTTCGGTGCGGGAGCAGCGCTCACCGCACTGTCGGTCGAACGAAACGTTCGAGCGAAGATGAGGAAAGTACGGTGCAAATCCGTCGCAACAGCCATTACCGTAAATTGCCGAGAGGCAAAAGTCGGAATGCTCATCGTCCCGTGCCGTAAAGCCCTCCCGGGTAAGTGGGGGAGGAGTCGCGGCCCTTGCAGCGGAGTTCCGACGCTGCCATCATCGGTCCACGTCACTCCCCTCGGTCAATTCGACCGTGGGGAGTGTTTTACTTCATCGGTAAGAAAAACGAAAAGAGGAAAAAACAATGAAAACAGCAACCAAACTCACACTCATCTTGCTCACCCTTTCGATGCTTTTTGCGCTCGTCGCCTGCGCAAGTGTACCAAAAACGGGCGCCTGGGAAAGCGCGACCTATCGCAGCGACAAGGAATTCGGCGAGGGCGAAAAGACCGTTTACGTAGCGGTCAAGGCAGAGGAGCAATCGGTCACCTTTACCGTTCGCACCGACAAGGAATTCCTTGGTGAGGCACTGACCGAGCACGAGCTGATCACGGGCGAGGACGGTCAATACGGACTTTTCATCACCGCGGTCAACGGCATGGCGATCGCCGAGGGCGAGCAGGCATATTGGGCGCTTTACAAGGACGGCGCGTACTCCATGACGGGCGTTGACACCACCCCCATCGCCGACGGCGAGCATTATGAGCTGGTCAAGGAAAGTTACTGACAGTGAAAAAGAGCAGACGACGGAACCGTCTGCTCCCGTTTCTCACCGCGCCCGTGGAAAAAGGTGGCTGACGGTACGGGAAATGACGGTGTTTTCGATGCTTGGCGCGATCCTGTTTTGCTCCAAGCTCTTAATGGAATGGGCGCCGAATATCCACTTTGTCGCCATGTTCATCATCACCTTCACGCTGGTCTATCGCGCAAAGGCGCTGATCCCCATTTACATTTTCGTGCTGCTCACGGGCGTTTACGGCGGATTTAACGTCTGGTGGGTGCCGTATCTCTATATCTGGCTTCCCCTGTGGGGCATCACGATGCTTTTGCCGCGGCGTATGCCCAAGTGGCTCGCCGTGCCCTTGTATATGCTGCTTGGCGGCTTGCACGGCATCGCCTACGGTATCCTTTACGCCCCCGCGCAGGCACTCTTTTTCAAGATGGATCTCACAATGACGCTGGCGTGGATCGCGTCGGGGCTTGTGTTCGATGTTCTGCACGCGGTGGGCAATTTCGCCGCCTGCGCGCTGGTTGTACCGCTTTCCACGCTGCTCTTTAAGCTTGAAAAGCAGACGAAAAAAGGACGGACGCTTTGAATGCTCCAACACCAAAGGGCTACTTGCCACCAAAAACAAGGGCATTTTGTCTTATAAAGCGGCGGGAGATAAACCCCCGCCCTACAATTATAAAAGTGCAACCAAAAAGCGTGTTCTCCGTCACGGAGAACACGCTTTTTTATATACGGTCGCGATTTTTGCGACACGTGTATTATTTTTGCTGCAAATAGTCGTCGATCGAAGCGGCGGCGGTCTTGCCCGCGCCCATCGCAAGGATCACGGTCGCGGCGCCCGTAACGGCGTCACCGCCCGCATAGATCCCGTCACGCGAGGTCTTGCCGTGCTCGTCTGCAACGATGCCCCCCCAGCTTTCGGTCGCAAGCCCCTCTGTGGTCGACTTGATCAGGGGGTTCGGGGACGTGCCAAGCGCCATAATGACGCAGTCGACGTCCAGCGTGAAGGCACTGTCTGCCTTTTCCACGGGGCGGCGGCGTCCCGATGCGTCGGGCTCGCCAAGCTCCATTTCCACGCACGTCATACCGCAAACGCTGCCGTTTTTCGGATCGCGGCGGTCGTCGGGGTTATTGTAGCCCAGAATTTCGGTGGGATTTGTCAGCGTTTTGAAGACGATCCCCTCCTCTACCGCGTGCTCGACCTCCTCGCGTCTGGCGGGGAGCTCCTCCATACCGCGGCGATACACCACACAAACGTCAGCACCAAGGCGCTTCGCGCAACGCGCGGCGTCCATCGCCACGTTGCCGCCGCCCACCACCGCCACACGCTTTGCGTGCAGAACGGGGGTGTCGCTGCTCTCGCGGTACGCCTTCATCAGATTGATGCGCGTCAAAAATTCGTTGGCGGAATAAACGCCCTTCAAATTCTCGCCCGGAATGTGCATGAACTTCGGAAGTCCCGCACCCGTGCCGATGAACACTGCCTCAAAGCCGTATTCCCCGATCAGCTCGTCGATCGAAATGGTCTTGCCGATCACCACGTTGGTTTCAACCTTGACGCCAAGCGCCGTAAGGCCGTCGATCTCGCGCTGCACGATGCTTTTTGGCAAGCGGAATTCGGGAATGCCGTAGACCAGAACGCCCCCTGCCAGATGCAACGCCTCAAAGACCGTAACGTCATAGCCCTTTTTGGCAAGATCGCCCGCGCACGTAAGCCCCGAGGGGCCCGAGCCGATCACCGCGACCTTGTGCCCGTTCGGCAGAGGTCTTTGCACAGCGGAAAGATCTGCCGTGGCGTTATGCCGATCGGCAACGAAGCGCTCCAAGCGCCCGATCGCCACAGGCTCGCCCTTGATGCCGCGCACGCACTTGCTCTCGCACTGGCGCTCCTGCGGGCAGACGCGTCCGCAAACGGCAGGCAAGCTGGAAGCTTCGGAAATGATCTGATACGCCCCCTCAAAATCGCCCTCGGCGACCTTTGCGATGAAGGCGGGGATATGTATTTTCACAGGGCACCCCGAAACGCAAGGCATATTTTTACAGTTCAGGCAACGCTTTGCCTCGTCGATCGCCTGTGCCTCGGTATAGCCAAGCGCCACCTCGTCGAAATTGCGGTTACGCACGCTCGGCTCCTGCACGGGCATCTCGTTTCTCTTTGGGTTCATATTTGCCATATTACTCTACCTCTTTTGCAAACAGATTGCACGCCTGCTCGTACTTATGGCGCTCGAAATCGTGGTAGGTCGCACTGCGGGCGATCGCCTCGTCAAAGTCGATCAGCGCGCCGTCGAATTCGGGGCCGTCCACGCACGCGAACACCGTTTTGCCGCCCACCGTCAGTCGGCAGCCACCGCACATACCCGTGCCGTCGATCATAATGGGGTTCATAGACGCCACGCACTTCACGCCGTACTCTGTGGCAAGCTTGCAAACGAATTTCATCATAATAAGAGGTCCGATGGTGATGACCTCATCATACTGCTCGCCCGCCTCGATCAGGGCTTTCAGGGCATCGGTAACAAGTCCCTTTTGTCCCCACGAGCCGTCGTCGCTCATTTTCACGAGTTTCGTACTGTTCTGCTCAAATTCCTTTTCTAAAATCACCAGGTCCTTATTGCGGAAGCCCGCGATGGCGTGGACCTCGCAGCCGAGCTCGTGGAGCTTCTTCGCCACGGGGAACGCGATGGCGCAGCCAACGCCGCCGCCGACAACGGCAACCTTGCGCAGCCCGTCGGTGTGCGTTTTTTTGCCAAGAGGGCCGACAAAATCGTGCAGGCAGTCGCCCACCCTCATGTGATTTAATTTCTCGGTCGTGCCGCCCACCACCTGGAAGATCACCGTCACGGTACCCTCCGCGCGGTCATAGTCGGCAACGGTCAGCGGAATACGCTCACCCTCACCATCGGTGCGCAAAATGATGAACTGCCCCGGCTCCGCCTTGCGCGCCACCAACGGGGCGTGGATCACAAGACGCGTGACGGTTGGGTTCAGCTCTTCTCTTTTCAGGATCTCAAACATAATATACCTTTCTAAAAAGCCGTTTGCTTCTCACGTGTATGATTTTCTTATTTTATCACAAATCGACACGGATAGCAAGGGCTTTTTCTCACTTATTATTCAGATGCACGTGAAAATATTTGTTGCGCAGAGCGCTTGGCGTTGCCCCCGCGTGATATTTGAAAAATTTGACGAAGGCGTTTTCGTCCTCAAAGCCGCACTGCGCGGCGATCTGTTTGATCGAATAATCGGAATGGAGCAGCTTTGACACGATATATTCCATACGGTAGCGCACGATCGCTGCCTTGGCGTCCACACCAAGCTCTTTTTTGAGCAGCCGCGACAGGTGATCCGCGCTGTACCCAAAGCGCTCTGCCACCTCGGTCACCGAAAGGGCTCTGCCGCTGTTCAAACGCATATACTCGCAAACCTCCGCAACGCGCCTGTTGCCGCGCTCGGGCTCGGTGCCGCACTCAAACAAAAATCGCGCAAACGAAAGCTGCGCCACGGCGGGGACTGCCCGTTGCAGGTGCATCAGCTCAGCAAAAGTACGCAGCGTCGCGGCAGCGTTTGGCTTGCAACGCTTGGGAAAGCCGACGGCACCAAGATCGGAGCAGGTAAAATGCAGCCAATAAAACGAGGTGCGACCGGAGCTTATTCTTGTGCCGCCGTGCTCAACGCCCGCCGAAAGCAGCAGCAGCTCACCCTTCGCGAGATCGTATTCGTCCTCACCCTCTCGGATATGGACCTCGCCCTCGACCACGTAAATGATCTCGTGGGTGTCGACCGTCACCGTGGGGTGGATCCAATCGATCTCACTTTCAAAAAGCCCCATATTGGAATACGAAAGCCGTACACCGTCAATTGTCATCATATCGGATTTTTTCACCTTTTATAGGATTTTTGCATTGAAATACTACTCTTAATATAGTACAATAGAATCACAAAGTCAAGACCTTTATGGGAGGAAATGATGAAAAAAACGATTTTGTTTCGTTTCGCGACGTGATTCTGGAAAACGGATTTTGGAAGGATCGGTATGATCTGAACAAAACCGTTTCGGTGCAAAGCGTGCGCGAGCGCTTTGAGGACACCTTCCGCTTTGACGCGATGCGCTTCCACGATCCGCAAAAAGGCAACCCCATTCATTTCTTTTATGACTCGGACGTGGCAAAATGGATCGAGGGCATTGACAACGGCGAGCGGCTCAATCAGATCAGCGTTTCGGTGGCAGCCGCCAAGAATGCCACGCTCGTGAGAGATTTTCATCCCCTGCTGTCCATTGAGATGGAGGGCCTGCGCGATGCCGAGGACGAGCGGCTCTATTTCCCCGCCGAGGAATGTGCCGCAAGCCCCGTGAAGCTGAAATTCATTCCCTATTTCGCCTTTGCCAACTGCGGGGCAAGCGATATGCCGGTCTGGATCAGAAAGATATAAAAAAGCGCCGCAAGCAGCTGCTTGCGGCGCTTTTTTATCGCATGATCAAAGCTTAATGTCTGGCGATCAGAACGTAGGTGACAACGGTCAGAATGGCGAACAGAATGGCGACCACGGTGGTAAGGCGAGCAAGGATCTTGTCCCGGCTTCTGCCCTTGGACTTGCCAAAATAGGTATCGGCGCCGCCTGCGATCGAGCCCGAAAGACGCTTGTCCTTGCCGCTCTGCATCAGAACGACGACCGTAAGGAACAACGCCATCGCGATCAAAATACCGCCCAAAACATATTCAAGAACACCCATAATATACCTCCAAAAATCTGTCTGCGCCGTGATTTCGGCGCACAAATACACATAATGTGTAAGCATTATACCACAAACTTTTGGAAAATGCAATAGGCGAGATCAAAATTTTTCTTTTTTGTTGACTTTCTTTTTATTTTATGTTATAATCAATAGCGTATTTCTCGTTTTATACGGGTACGAAAGGACAACGCTATGAAACTTACTATGATCTGGGTTGCCATCATCTCCTACATGGCTTACATCGTGTGGGTGGGTGTCAAGTGCTCCCGCAAAAACAAAAACACCGACGATTTCTATCTCGGTGGCAGAAAGCTCGGTCCTTACGTGACCGCCATGAGCGCCGAGGCATCGGATATGTCCTCTTGGCTTCTCATGGGCTTGCCCGGACTTGCCTTGGTCACCTCGTTTGTGGGTGTGACCACGGGCTTTGCGGAGGCAGTCTGGACCGCCATCGGTCTTGCCGTCGGTACATATCTGAACTGGCTGATCGTGGCAAAGCGGATCCGCCACTATTCGGCACATACCAAGTCTAATACGATCCCCGATTTCTTTTCCGACCGCTTCGGTGACAAAAAGGGTATCCTCACCGCCATCGCCGCTGTGGTCATCGTGGTGTTTTTCGTGCCCTACACCGCCTCGGGCTTCGCCGCTGTCGGCAAGCTGTTTGAATCGGTCTTCGGCGTTGACTATCACGCCGCTATGATCATCGGCGCGATCATTTTAGTGGCGTACACCGTGATCGGCGGCTTCCTTGCCGCCTCCACCACCGACCTGATCCAATCCATCGTCATGACGCTTGCGCTGTTCGTCATCATCTGCTTTGGCGTTGAGAGCGCGGGCGGCTTGCAGAACATTTCCGCCAGCATCAGCTCGATGGAGGGCTTCACCAATTTCGGCGATTATTTCAGCTTGACGGGCACGGACGGCAGCTTCGGCTTCCTTCCTATCGTATCCACGCTCGCGTGGGGACTTGGCTACTTCGGTATGCCTCACATCCTGCTGCGCTTTATGGCGATCGAGGATAGCGGCAAGATCAAGGTCGCGCGCCGCGTCGGCACCGTCTGGGTGGTCCTTTCCATGGCGATCGCCATTATCATCGGTGTGATCGGCTTCTCCTTTGCCTGCAACGCGGGCATGATCGGCACCGACGGCTTTGACTCCGAGCGTATCATCGTTTATATGGCAGACGCCATCGGCTCGCTGGATACCTTCGCCGCCATTATCGCGGGCTTCATCATTGCAGGTATCCTGGCATCGATTATGTCCACCGCCGACTCTCAGCTTCTTGCGGCTTCCTCCTCTGTTTCCGAAAACCTTGTCAAGCGCTTCGCTTGGAAGAATATGTCGGGCAAGGCACAGATGTGGGTGGCACGCGGTACGGTTCTTGTTATTGCGCTTGTCGCTATGTTCTTTGCTTGGGATAAGGATAGCTCAGTCTTCCGTATCGTTTCCTTCGCTTGGGCGGGCTTTGGCGCCGCATTCGGTCCCCTCGTTCTGTGTGCTTTGTTCTGGAAGCGCACCAACAAGTGGGGCGCGCTTGCAGGTATTCTGACCGGTGGCATCGTGGTATTCGTCTGGAAATACGTGATCCGTCCTCTTGGCGGCGCGTGGGATATTTACGAGCTGCTTCCCGCTTTCATTCTCTCGCTCATCGCGATCGTTGTCGTCAGCCTGCTGACGCCCGCACCCGAGAAAGAGATCACCCATACCTTTGAGGCAGTCGCAGCTGAAATGAAGGCAGGCGCTAATATCACTTCTGTTGACGAAAGCGCAGCCGAATAATTCCGCTTCGGCAGCCCTTGCATGGGCAAGGGCTGCCGAAAACGAGGAAAAGTCAAAACCAAACATATCACAGTCTGCATCATACGGAGTTATTTCGCCTTGCGGCGAATATACCCACACCCTGCGCCTGACAAGCAAGCTTGTCGATCTTCGGGTGGGGACAGCGACAGCGGTTTCGACGAGCAAAGCTCGCCGAGCCACATCTCGCCCAGCTCCGTAAGTATGATGCACGCTGTTGCATCATACT
>JAGAMJ010000020.1 GCA_017624795.1 Clostridia bacterium | reverse complement strand
CTTTTTTTAATTCTCTTTTTTCTTGTCAAAATATCCTTGCGGGTGCGCACAGGTGGGGCAGAAGGCAGGTGGCTCCTTACCCGTGTAAATATAGCCGCAATTCAGGCAGATCCATTTCGTTTCGGGATCGTTTGAGGTGAAGACTGTGCCGTTCTTGACCTCGTTCATCGCATTTCTGTAATTTTGCTCGTGTTGCTTTTCCACTGATGCCACGCGATCGAAAAGATCGGCAAGCGTGGGGAACCCTTCCTCTCTTGCCACCTCGGCAAACTCGGCGTACATCGTTTCCCACTCAAAATGCTCGCCGCCCGCTGCCGCGTCCAGATTGCGCTCGGTGGAGCTGTACCCTCCAAGATAGCGGAACCAGATCTCGGCGTGCTCCATCTCGTTGCCTGCGGTTTCCTCAAACAGTCTTGAAATTGCCACGTACCCGTCGTTTTTTGCTTTCTTGCCAAACCACTTGTAGCGCAAATGTGCCTGTGCCTCGCCGCTGAGAGCCGTGTGCAGATTTTGCTCGGTCCTGGTGCCCTTCAATGCTTCGGGATCAACACCTGCTTTGGTATAAGTCGCCATAAAAATATCCTCCTTGCAAATTTTGGTTGCAAGAAGGATATTGACCATATTTTGCGCTGTTTATTCAGCGCGAAATTCATTTGCCAGGATCGCACAGTACCCAATGTCGCGATATTGCCCTTTTACCAGCATCGAGCTGCGCTTCACGCCCTCAAAGGTCATGCCAAGCTTTTCCATCACTTGGCGCGAGGAGGCGTTTTCTATCATATAACGCGCCTCAATGCGATGTAGCCCCAGCACGGAAAAGCCAAATTGCATAACGCGCCGCGCCGCCTCGTACATATAGCCCTGACCTTGGTAGTCTGGACTTAAAACATAGCCGATCTCGGCAGAATTGTGCGGGCAGTCAAAGCGCACAAAGCCGCACGTGCCGATCATACGCTGATCGGACTTGCTCACAATCGCCCAATCGTAAAATTGCCCCAGGCGATAGCGTCCCGCAAGATATTCCAGATAACGGCGCGTATAGGTGACGTCGGGGTGTGGATTCCACAGCAGATATTTTGTCACCTCGTCACGCTTTGCGTAATCATACATATCGGCGGCGTCCGAAACGCGTATGGCACGCAAGTGCAGACGATCGGTTTCAAGCTCGGGAAAATGAGAAAATACGTGATACAGTGTTTCCTTTTTCATACGTTTCATTCCTTTTTGATGTTAGCTTCATTATAAACGATTTCAAAGGACCGTGCAAGAGAAATTTTGAAAAATACCATAATTCGCTTGTTTTTTCAATATGATCTGTTTATAATAAAGACAGAACAAGAGAAGGGAGCCGCTTATGGAGGATTTGTTGCGGGATTGCCTCTTTCCTGTGATGCTGGGATCGAATACCGTTTGCCACGCTACCGTGCGGCAGCTGCAAAAGCGATTTGGCACGGACTGCACCGTTCTGACAGGTAAAAGAGCGCTGACGCTGCGCTTTTTGCCGGGGGTGAGGTTGATCGATGCCTCGCCGTCGCTTTCAGATGATATTTTGCTTTCGATCTTGCAGGACGTAGAGGCGCAAAGCGAGCTATCCATTCCGTTGCTTGTCGTGTGTGACCGCGCGTATGAGGCGTTTGTGGCGCGCAACCGCATGTGGCTGGAATCCCGTTTCATATTGCGCCACGCAAGCGAGTTGGACCGCGCGGACAGGAGATGACATGAAGCTTTTTGAATTGATCGAAGATACCTCATACCGTTTAACGGGTTATGCAGGTCCTGATCGCTTTGAGCAAGAGATCAGACGCGTCACAGCCGATCGCAGAGAGGCGGGTGAGGGGGTGCTGTTCGTCTGTGCCGACTTTGCTTTGGGCGACGGACACAACAGCGCCCACGCCGCATACGCGTTGGGGAGTCGCGTGTTCCTTGCCGAGCGCGAGCTGCCCTTGCCGGACGACGCCACGGTGCTTGTGGTGGAGGATACGAAAAGACTGCTTGGAGCGCTTGCGGCGCGGTGCTATGGTTATCCCGCCCGTTCCCTCACGGTTTTCGGCATCACGGGTACCGCAGGAAAAAGCGCGATCGCGCACACGGTAACAGCACTTTTGCGCCGCGCGGGACGATCGGTCGCTTCGCTGACGACCGACGGCGTTGACCTGAACGGCGAGCTTCGCCCCGCGGATTGCATCGTGCCAAACGCCGCCGATATACAGGCGCTGCTGCGCGAATTTTTGGAAACGGGTGTCGAATTTGCGGTCTTGGAGTTTTCCTCCTATATGCTGGCAAATCACGCCCAAACGGCAATACCGTTTGCTGCTTTACTGCTGTCTAATTTTGCCCCGGCACATATCGGAGAAGGGCAACACAAAGATTTTGCCGCTTATCGTGCGGCAAAGGCGTCGCTGTTTGAAGGCGGCGCGCCTTTTTTGGTGTTTCCTGCGAATTTTGCCGATTTTTCTGTGCCCAAACGGGGTGAAAAACGCTTGCTTTTTGGCGAAGGCGGTCATCTTCAAGCGCTTGATGCGGTACCCGTCATAGAAAAGCGGAGCTTTGGCACGCGCTTTACGCTTTGTCTTGAAAACGGTGAAAAAGAGCAGATCTTTTTACCCGTTCCGGGGGATAATGCAGTGAAAAACGCGCTTGCAGCGGCAGCACTTGCCCTGATCGCGGGGCTTTCCTTAAAGGAGGTCGCCACGGGGCTTTGCGCGTATGCGCCGCTTGGGCGCCTTGAATGTGTGGGGACTTACGAGGGGCGCTACGTCTTTGTCGATTCTGCCTACACGGGACAGGATCTGGAACGGGCGCTGGATACGTTGTGCCCTTATACCGAGGGGCGGCTCTCGGTGCTGATCGGCTCGGTCGGCGGTAGAACAAGGGAGCGCCGCGCCTTTCTTGGAAAGGCGGCGGGGACCCATGCGGATTTTGTGTATCTGACGGCGGACAACCCCGATTGTGAGGACGCGAGAGGTATTTGCGAGGAGATCATGCGCGGAATGCAGGACCCATCTCGCTGCTGTATCGTTCCCGATCGCCGTCGGGCGATCGAGCGTGCCGTCCTGGAAATGCGTCCGGGGGATACGCTGTTGCTTGCGGGAAAGGGCGGAGAAGCGTATCAGCTGATCCGTGGCAGGAAAGAGCGATTTTGCGAGCGTGAGATCGTCGCCGCGGTCCTTGGTGAAATGTAGGTGCAAACGTCATGCACAACTCTTGACTTTTTTGCGAGAATTGTGTAGAATAATACTATATATTG
>JAGAMJ010000161.1 GCA_017624795.1 Clostridia bacterium | reverse complement strand
CTGCCACTATACCAGCGGTAACTACTTCACGCGCCGCCGTATGGCGCTGCTGTTCTCGATGCTCGATTACCTCGGCATTGAGCGCGAGCGCACCCGCGTTGAGTGGATCTCCGCCGCGGAGGGCGCAAAGTTCTCCAAGACTATGACAGAATTTACGCAAACTGTCGCCGCCCTTGGTGAGAACAAGAGATTGGAGGATCTGCGATGCAAGCAATAATGGAAAAACGCGCCATAGAGCTGCTTGAAAACGGCACGGTCGACCGCGTGCTGGGTTGGAGCGCGGGCGAGTTCCCCTACGATATGACGCCCGCCGTTTTTGAGAGCGTCGAGGAGCTTCAAAACAATTTCGTTTACAACGATTTCTGCGGTGCAAACCTTTCAAAATACCTCATCAAGGAAAGCCGCAAGGGCGGCAAGATCCTTGTCTTCCTCAAACCCTGTGATACGTACAGCTTCAATCAGCTCCTCGCCGAGCATCGCGTGCTGCGCGAGAACGTTTACGTCATCGGCATCGAGTGCTTTGGCAAGGTCGACGTGGAAAAGCTGAAAGCCATGGGGCTTTCGGGCATCACGGGCATTATCGCAAAGAACGGCGTTTACACCGTGGAAACGGTCTATGGAAGCAAAGAAGTCAAAATGGCTGATGCCATGGCTGAACGCTGCCTTTCCTGCAAGAGCAAAAAGCACGTCGTTTACGACGAGCTGATCGGCGAGGAAGGCGAGGTCGTGGACGACTGCGACCGCTTTGATATGGTCGAAAAGCTGGAAGCGATGTCCCCCGACGAGCGCTTTGCCTTCTGGCGCGGCGAGCTTTCGCGCTGCATTCGCTGCAACGCCTGCCGCAACGTCTGCCCTGCCTGCACCTGCGAGCATTGCGTGTTTGATAACCCCAACTCGGGCATCGCGCAAAAGGCGGCAGTCAACTCCTTTGAGGAAAATATGTTCCACATCATTCGCGCCTTCCACGTGGCGGGCAGATGCAC
Organism: Clostridia bacterium; assembly: GCA_017624795.1. GTDB lineage: Bacteria > Bacillota > Clostridia > Oscillospirales > CAG-272 > Firm-07. The sequence goes on along the minus strand of JAGAMJ010000161.1, from coordinate 2,354 downwards.
CGATTGCGGTGAATGCTCGCGCGTTTGTCCCCAGAATATCCCGCTGCACCTGCTCAACCGCAAATTCATCAAGGATATGAATGAGTTTTACGGTGAGTATCAGGCAGGCGAGGACCCCAACGCGAAGCCGCCCCTTGGTACGTTCCAGACGGGCGACCGCGAGGCGTGAGAGGAGGGGCAAAGATGAAAAAACTGACAAATCTGAACGCGTTTTTTGCAGCGATCGCCGCAAAGCAAGCGCTTTACCTGCCCGTCGACAACGCCGTTGGCAAGGCAGAGTACAAAAAATGGCAGGAAGGCACGGTCATGAGCGACGCGCTGAACACCGCGCGCTCCGCCAAGGACTTTTTCTTCCCCCAGACCGAAAACCTGATGGAATTCAAGATGGAGGGCAAGAGGATCGACGTCATCGACACCCGTGAGGCGTGCGAGGACTTCGTGATCTTCGGCGTGCGCGCCTGCGACGCCGCGAGCTTCGATATTTTAGACCGCGTGTACCTGGTCGATCCCGTTGACAGCTACTACAAAAACCGCCGCGAGCACGGCACGGTCGTGACGCTCGCGTGCAGTCGTCCTGCCGAAACCTGCTTTTGCGGCACCTTCGGCATCGACGCGGCTGATCCCAAAGGTGACGTGACCGCGTGGAAGGTCGAGGACGGCTACGTTCTGCGCGCCAACACCGAAAAGGGCGAGGCGCTGCTTGCGTCTGTTTCCGATCTTCTCACCGACACAGATGACACTGCTGTAAAAGCCGAGCAGGAAAAGCTGCGCGCCATTATGGAAAAGCTGCCGCTGGCAAACCTCACCACCGACGGCGTTGGCGAGGGGCTCACGAAGGAGCTGTTCGACCGCCCCGAATGGGCGGCGCTTTCCGAGAGCTGCATCGGCTGCGGCACCTGCACCTTTGTGTGCCCCACCTGTCAGTGCTACGACATTCGTGACTTCGACACGGGACACGGTATAAAGCGCTTCCGCTGCTGGGATAGCTGTATGTACTCCGATTTCACAAAAATGGCGCACGGCAATCCGCGCGTTTCGCAGTTGGAGCGCTTCCGTCAGCGCTTCATGCACAAGCTCGTCTACTTCCCCGACAATAATGACGGCATCTTCGGGTGCGTGGGGTGCGGCAGATGCCTTGCAAGCTGCCCCATCTCCATGAACATCGTGAAGGTCATGAAGACACTTGCGAAGGGAGGCAATCAGTAATGGAAGAAACCTTGATCCCCTATGCAGGCATCGTAACGAAAATTACAGAGCAGACCCCCGATGTAAAGACCTTTCGCGTGGAGGCGCCGAACGGCGGCAAGCTCTTTGAGCATGAGCCCGGACAGTGCGCCATGCTCTCGGTCCCCGGCATCAGCGAGGCGATGATCTCGATCACCTCCTCCCCAACCAACAAAGACTTTATGGAATTCAGCATCAAAAAGTGCGGGTGCCTCACGGATTGGCTCCATTCTATGGAGGAAGGTCAGATGATCACCGTGCGCGGCCCTTACGGCAGGCCCTTCCCCGTGGACGGCGCGCTTGCGGGCAAAAATTTGGTGTTCGTTGCGGGCGGCATCGGTCTTGCGCCCTTGCGCTCGGTCATCAACTACGTGCGCGACAACCGTGACAAGTACGGTCGCGTGGATATCATCTACGGCTCTCGCTCCAAGGAGGATCTGGTCGGCTATGACGAGATCGTTTCCGAGTGGATGAATACCCCCGATTTCCACGTGCATCTCACCATCGACCGCGAGCAAGCGGGCTGGGACGGGCACGTCGGCTTTGTCCCCAACTACATCGCCGAGCTGAACCTCTCTGCCGTCAACACCTGCGCGCTGGTATGCGGCCCCCCCATCATGATCAAGTTCTCGCTGCCCAATCTCACAAATGCGGGCTTTGACAAAACGCAGATCTTCACCACGATGGAGCTTCGCATGAAGTGCGGCATCGGCAAGTGCGGCAGATGCAATATCGGCAACAAGTACGTATGCAAGGACGGCCCCGTCTTCCGCTTTGACGAGCTGGATGCGCTGCCCGACGAATACTGATAGGAGTGAATAATCACAATGAGTAATATGATCAACATTTACCTTTACGGTAAAAAGTACGAGGTCCCGTCCAGCTTAACCATTATGGGCGCGATGGAATACGCGGGCTATCAGTTGGTGCGCGGCGTCGGCTGCCGCTGCGGCTTCTGCGGCGCGTGTGCCACCATCTACCGCATCAAGGGCGACACCGAGCTGAAAACCTGCCTTGCCTGCCAGACGCAGGTGCAGGACAATATGTATATCGCCACCCTGCCCTTCTTCCCGCTTGTCAAGCAGCCCTATGACATCGAAAACGTAAAACCGTCCGAGCAGATCATGATG
>JAGAMJ010000019.1 GCA_017624795.1 Clostridia bacterium | reverse complement strand
TCCCACCTGCACCGGCTCCACCACCATTCTGGTTGCCGTTGTCAAGGGCAAGGACGTCACCGTTGACGGCATCAACGCCGCTATGAAGGCAGCCGCTACCGAGTCCTACGGCTACAACACCGAGGAGATCGTTTCCTCCGACGTGATCGGTATGCGTTACGGCTCTCTGTTCGACGCTACCCAGACCATGGTCGCAAAGATCGACGACGACACCTACCAGGTTCAGGTCGTTTCTTGGTACGACAACGAGAACTCCTACACCAGCCAGATGGTCCGCACCATCAAGTACTTCGCCGAGATCTAATTTCAGCAGAAAAACGGCACCGCATAACGCAGCTTCTCATCGAATATGCGTGTAGGCGCTGTTCGGCATATAGGACGGGCAGTTTGCTGTCCGTCCTATTTTTATCGGCGGATCGAAGGGCAACTCGGATCCGCAAAATCTGACAAAGAGGTTGAATATATGAAAAGTAGGGTATATGAGATCATTCCCTCTCCGCATAGCATTACATACGAGGATCATTGCTATGACTATCAAAAAGCGATCAACGTAGTTTGCGGCGACGGCTCGCTTGAAGCCGAAACCGTAAGCTACATCAAAGAGATCTTTGGCGATGAAAACGTGACCTTTGCGACGGGGGCACAGAAGGGCAAGACCAATCTGTATCTGACAAGCGTCGATCAAAACGACGCGATCAGCGCTCGGATCAAGGCAACGTGCGGCGATGCGGTCAATAACGCGACGCTTTCGAAAAAGGAATCGCACGTGATCGTGGCAAACGGCAACGGTATTTCGATCATCGGTGGAGATGCCGAGGGGCTTTTTCGAGGACTGACGACGGTCAAGTTCATCAAGCCCCAGATCGAAAAGGATGGGAAATACAGGGGCTTTGTGATCAACGACTATGCGGATATGGCGTTCCGCGGACTGATCGAGGGCTACTATGGCTTACCTTGGAGCTGGTCTGAAAAGGCGGAGCTGATCAAGTTCGGGGCGGATTTCAAGATGAACAAGCTGGTCTATGCGCCAAAGGACGATCCGTATCACACCACAAAGTGGCACGAGCTGTATCCCGACGCTTCGGAGAATGCCGAAAACAATATCCAAAACGTGAAGATCGCTGCCGAAACGGCAAGACGCTACAAGGCGGACCTTGTCTGGACGGCACATTGTTTCGGGTACACGGAAACCGCAAATGCGGGCGAGAACGCGATCCGCTACAATGCGGGGGACGAGAACGTTGAGGGCTCTCATATCAATTTGCTCAAAGCCAAGTTCCAGCAGCTCTACGACGCGGGGGTGAGGACCTTCGGCCTTTTGCTCGATGACGTTCACTACGGTCCAAGAACTCTGCATACACCCTGGAAAAGCATTTACAATCCGGGTGAGGTGCTGACCGAGGAGGTTTTGGCAGAAACGACCGCGATCGTCAATATTATTGCCGATTGGTGTCGGGAAAAGGGCGATTGCTACGATCTTATTTTCTGCCCTGCCAGCTATAACCTCAGCTGGATGAAAAAAAGCTTTCCCAGATTCTACACGCAAGCGTATGAATATCAGGAAGTTTCCTACTATGATCTTCATTTCAAGGACAACGTGCAGATCATCACCACGGGTGCAGGTGTGTTTGCCGATACCGATCAGTCTATGGCAGATCGCTTCAAGACCGAGGGCGTCAGCACCGAAACGGGTTACCGCGAGGGGCAGACAAGACGCGCACCCTTACAGTGGACCAATTATCCCACCGTTGACAGAGGAAACGTGCTGGACTTTGGTCCCATCGCCAATTTCAGAACGGATCTGAACCCCGAAGATATCTACGGCCTGATGTCCAATCCCTTCCAATGGGCACAGTTCAACAAGACCGTGATCCCCATGGTCTGTCAGTACACCTGGAATTTGAAGGCGTACGATGCTGCCGCGGTCTATAACGATTCGATGAAATACGTCATGGACACCGAGGAGCTTTCCGATGCCATGCTGATCTTCACCAATCATAATAACAAGCGCGGTGACGAGGGAGAGGGCACGCCGGAGCTGATCGACGCGATCGCGGCGTTCAAGGAAAATATCAGCGCAGAAAACGCCAAGACGGTTGCAATTGAGATCAATAAGATCATTCACGCGTGTGACGTTCTGCTGGATCAAAGCAAATTTCAAACGGTTGCTATGCACGAGCAGATCAAGCCCTATGCTAAGGCATTGAAGGATCTGGCATCGGCGATCGGACTGTACGTGGGTATGTTTGAAAGTGACACCGTGATCGCCGATATGTATCTTGGCGAAGCGCTTTACAGGCGTCACACGAGTTACCCCTTGAAGGACGTCACGGGTAAGGATCAGTACACCGCGACGGGCACAAGGACCTTGAAGCCCTTTGCGCTTTGGCTGATGGAAAATCATACGGCGATCGTATTGGCTGCGAACAAGGCGCTTGAAGGTGAGATCACGCACCGCGACGCGCTGCGTTGCCGCATCAAGGAAGCGATCGACCGCGTCCGTGAGAACGGCTGCTATTACGGCAAAAACGAAAAGAGAGTGGAGCTGCTGTCCAAGCTGGAAGAAAAAAGAGAGGCGATGGAAAAGCTCCTGACCGAAAGCGCTTATGCGGATCTGCCCGCCGTAACCGAGCTGGAAGCTTGGATCGAGCAGGTCGTAGCCGCGTACCGCGCAGATCTGCCGATCCGATGCAAGGATCACCTTGTTTCAAGCGGAAAGGTGGCAAGCGGCGCTCTTTTGAACCGCGACAACGATCCTGCCAGCATCAATGACGGCGATCTTGGTACCTATGCAGGCGTGAGCATCGACGGCGACAAGGGCTTTCTTCAAATTGATCTTGGGGAAAGCGTGCCCTTGGAGGAGATCTACGTCCTGTGCTACAATAAGGACGACAGATATTACCATTATAACGTCTACACCAGCGAGGACGGTGAGAGCTTCAAGCTGCTGATCGAAAAGCGAGATGACGCGAGCGAGAAGGCGGTGGGCGGCAATTGCTGGCGCTTCCAAAACGGCGAGAGGGCAAGATACGTGCGCGTGGTCGGTGTGCTTTGCTCTATTTCGAACAACCCCAATTTCCACATCAAGGAGCTGCAAATCTATGCGGCAAGCGCCAACTGAAATTTGATCTTTGGGCATTAAAAAAGCACCCCGTTGCGAGTTTTTCGCAACGGGGTGCCACTTTTTTTATTAACCGTTGGACTTTTCGATCTCGTTAAAGACCGAGTCGGGCGTTTCGCAGATGCAGAAGCAGTCCGCCGTTTTGGTGCTGATGAAGCCCTTGATCAGATCCGTGCCGATCACAGAGATCATATTATCCCAAAAGCTGTTGATGTTATACAGAATGATCGGTTTGTCGTGTCTGCCAAGCACCTTCAAGGTCAGGATCTGAAAGAACTCGTCAAAGGTACCGATGCCGCCGGGGGTGATGATAAAGGCATCTGCCTTTTCTTCCATAATATCCTTGCGCTGTGCCATGGTGTCGGTGTGAATGATCTCGGTGCAGTGCGCGAAGATCGGTTCCAGATCGTGCATGAAATGGGGCGTAACGCCGATGATCTTGCCGCCCTCGGCGGCCATGCCGCGTGCGGCGGCGCCCATCAAGCCCGTCGAACCGGCGCCAAATACCATCGTATGTCCGCGTTTTGCCATGGCGCGTCCCAGCGCCTCTACGCCCTCAATATAAGCGCGGTCAATGCGGTCGCTTGCCGCACCGTAAAGAGTGATGTTCATATAACGACCTCCTTTTGATCAAAGTTGGTGTAACGGTGAAATTTTATTCGGCCTTGCTTTCGCGTGCCTGTCGCTTCGCCGCCTTTTTTTCTTCCCATTTCTTTTCGTTGGTTTGAATGCGTTCGATCTCGGCGGGCTTGTTTTTGGACCAGGCATAGCTCAAATGCATTTCCGTGCCGTGAATGATGCGTCGGATATTCTTGATGTTCATGATCAAGATCACCGCAGACGCAACGGACAGCATAGCGGCGCCCCACCAGCCGCCCGTGGCATTGAGAAGCCAGCCGTTGCCTTGTTCACCGCACAAGCCATAGATCACGGGGATGGCGATCGCGATCGTGATCGGCAACAGGCAAAGATAGTCGGTGGCGACCACCAGCAGAATTTCGGTGAACAGCGCGATCAGAAACAGACGCCAGTCGATAGCAAGCAGCACACCGCCAAGGCAGGCAGTACCCTTGCCGCCGCGGAATTTCATATAAACGGGGAAAATGTGACCTATGATAGCGCCTACGCCCGCGATCTCCGCTGCCAGCGGCAGTCCACCGAATTGATTGAAGATAACGGGTGCCAGCCAGAACGACGCGGCTGCCTTTCCAATGTCAAACAGGGCGATGGCAACGCCGACGGTCTTGCCAAGCAGAATGACTGCGTTAGAGGCACCGGCGTTTTGCGAGCCCTTCTTGCGGATATCAATGCCGCGCAGACGGCCTATGATGTAGGCGGGATTAATACCTCCGATCAGGTATCCGAACAGGAAGCAAAGCAAAATTTTCCAAACCATATGATCTCTCCGTTACAACGCGCCAAAAGACGCGGATATACAGTTATTATATCATAAATAAGATAAAAATACAAGAGAAGCCCTTATTTTATTTTTTGCGTGAGTGAGAACTTTTTGATCAGGGCAGCGGGGTGATAGGAAAGCTTTGCCTTTCGCAGATTTTCGATACCCATGTCCTCCTCGCGGTTGACCCACGCCAGCGCGGGGAAGCGACGGCGCATCATGCGCACGAACTCGCGGTTGATGGTGGGATAGGCACCACTCACAAGGGGCAGTGCTTTTTCAAAATGGACGTCCAAGGTGTCTGGGGTGATCATGCTGCCGATGGTAAAGGCAACGCTCTGGCCATCGGCGACCAGCAGCGCGCCGTGCAGCTCAAGCTCCGAAAAAGCATGGAAGGCGCGGTCAATGGCGCGTCGCTCGTGCTGAACGGAAACGCTTGGACGTTCGGCACACCAAGCGTCAAGGATCGCACGGCAGTCGTCGAAATCGGCGGGAGTGAGCGAACGCACCGACCATTCATGTGCCGCACAAAAGGCGTTGATGTGGTTTCGCTTGGCGTGCAGCTTTTTTCCCGCCAGCGTGTCAAGCGACTCGGCAGAGTAAAGATAATCCTCATAATCTCTGGCCTCCCTGACGTCAAAGGTGTCGGGATACGCGTCCAGCAGCCAAGAGAGCTCGCGCTCGGTCACACCGACAAGGCGCAACGGTGCTTCTGCTTGCAGCAGCGCGTCGATGATCGGGCGCGGCGAGGGTGCGCCGACGGGGAACAGATATTTATAATTGCCGTCCTTGCCAAAGCGGATCACTACGTGGTCACCCGTGAAGGCGAGCTCCTGACCGTAGATCGCGCTCCAAAGATATAAAGTGGCAAAGCCGCGCTCGGCGCTTTGCAACGGATCTTGCATGGCTATGGACAGGTAGCGCTCTCTTTGCGAAAGCGCCACGGGCTCAAAGCAAAGGGGCTGTGTCAAAAGGGGAGTGCTTTTCATAAATTCCTCGTTTTTATTTTTCTTTGTAATAGAGATAGCAGTGGCAGAATCCCTCAAAGTCGGGATCGGCGATCTGCTGACGGAATTCGGCGCACATACACTTGTTTTCGGGAATGCGCTCCAAACGGCAGGGGCAATAGCCGCCCGTCATTTCCAAGCCCTGTCTGATGGCTTTTACGATCTCGCGATCTGCGTTTTCTTTGATTTTCATGGTATGTTTTCTCCGTATCGTCTTGATTTTTAACGCTATGTGGGATATAATAAAGTTGAAATATGCCGTGAAAGGAGCTTTTCTATGTCTGTACAAGCTGTAAATGAAGCGAAATATGAAGAATTGATCGGGTCGGGGGCGACTGTGTTGCTTGATTTTTATGCCGATTGGTGCGGCCCGTGCCGTATGCTTTCGCCCGTGATCGAGCAGATCGCCGATGAGCACCCCGAGATCGTGGTCGGCAAGGTCAACGTAGACGAGGAAAATGCGCTTGCCATGCGCTTTGGCATCGTTTCGATCCCCTTTGTCGCGCTGATCAAAAACGGCGAGGTCGTTGCAAGATCCCTTGGCTACCGCCAAAAGGACGAGCTGCTGTCGGTGCTGGGACTTTGATACTTCTATAATTTAGTATATCATTATTTTTGAAAAAAGTAAAGACGTTAGGCAAGAAAGAACAACTCAAATGCGGTTTTGAAAGGCAAATATCCGCACCTGCGACAGAAAATTTTTTTGTAATATTCGTTATATTACTACGAAAATTTTCTTTGCATCTGCAAATATTTGCTCTCTCAAAACTTTGAAAAAATTCAAAATTTTCTTTTCAACACATTCGGATTATTCCTTCTTGCCTAGTTGACAAAGAAAGAAGAAAACAGTATAATAAAAGCAAGAACAAAAAGGAGGTATCTTCTCATGAAAGTCACCAAAGAAAGTATTATCGGCGACGTGCTGGATTATAACGCAGGAACTGCAAAATATTTCTTCGAGATCGGTATGCACTGCCTCGGATGCCCCGCATCCCGCGGCGAGTCGATCGCCGACGCTTGTGCCGTGCACGGCACAGACGCTGACGAGCTGGTCCGCAAACTGAATGAATTTTTGTCTGCACAGTGATCGCACCGCGTGAGAATCGGGCCTGCACGGGTTCGGTCCTCACGCGATTTTAATCATTTTGACAAAGAGGGAGAAAGCCATGACGGTAAAACAATTATATGAATATATCGGCGCGTTTGCTCCTCGTGCGCTCTCTGCCGAATGGGATAACGACGGCATCGCTTGCTGCGTGGACGAGGCAAGAACGGTGCGCCGCGTTTTGGTTGCGCTTGATGCGACCGACCGCGTGGTGGAAAAATGTGTTCAGGGTGGCTTTGACGTGCTGCTGACGCATCACCCGCTGCTTTTTCGCGGTGTAAAGGAGCTGACGCCAAGCCGCACCGTGCCGCGTAAGCTGATCAAGCTTGTGAGGGCGGACGTTGCCGCGATGAGCTTTCATACAAGATTGGACGCCGCAAACGGCGGCGTGAACGATATTCTGGCACAGAAATTGGGGCTTGAAAACGTGAGCACGTTCGGTCCCGATGGTGAGGAAATGGGAAGGATCGGCGATCTGTGTGCCACCGTGTCCGCCGTGGAATATGCCCAAACGGTATGCGAAAAGCTGAATATTTCCACGGTTTTGCTTTCGGGCGAGCGCCCCGTGCGCCGCGTTGCGGTGCTTGGCGGCGAGGGCGGTGATTTTGTGGACGCGGCGATCAAGGCGGGGGCGGATCTGTTCCTTGCGGGGCGCATCGGCTACCACCGTATGCTGGACGGCGCCGAGGAGGGGATCGCCCTGATCGAGGCGGGACATTTCGCCACCGAGGTGGCGGTCTGCGAGAAGCTTGCCGCGCTTGTGAGAGCGGCGGATCCCGCCGTCGAGGTTGAAGTTGATGCCGAGCCCGCGATTCAAACGGTAAGTAAGTAAGAAAGGAAGTGCTTGAAATGACCTACGTAACGGCAGGAATTTACGGCGATTTTGATCGCTATAACAGATTGCTGCGAGCCATCAATTTGAAGGATACCGATACTCTTTACGTGATCGGCGACGTGGCGGATTATGGTGAGCAGGGCATGGAGGTGCTGACCGACATGAGCATGCGCGCGAACATCTATCCAGTGGCAGGCGAGCACGACTTTTTGGCGCTTCGCATGCTTTCGGGCTTTGATAAAATGCTGAAAGAGGGTTCAAGCCCCACCCCCGAATTTGCAGCCGAGATGATGGCGTGGGCAAACGATGGGGGCAAGCCCACGCTTGACGGCTTCCGCGCGTTAGATGCCGATATGCGCGAGGGCGTGCTGGACTATCTTTCGGAGTTTGCACTGTACGAGGAAGTCGAGGCAAAGGGTAAAGAATACGTGCTGACGTATGCGGGAATTGCCGACTTTGACCCCGACACCGCGCTGGAAGACTATCAGCCCGAGGACTTTTTTGTGCCCGCAAAGGCAGGCGAGCGTTTTTTTGAGGACCGCGTACTGATCGTTGGCGGTACTCCGACCGATAGCGGCAAGATCGAAAAAGAGGACGGCGTGATCCGCCTGGACTGCGGTGCGCTGCAAGGCGGTGCGCTTGGGTGTTTGTGCCTGGAAAGCGGCGAGGAGTTTTATGTCTGACCTGACAAAGGGCGAGGTGCTTGTGTTGGAGGTCACTGACCTCAACAATCTCGGATACGGTGTTGCACACGCGCCTGACGGTCGTGCGGTCTTTCTTGGCGGTGCTGTGGCGGGGGATACCGTAAGGGCACAGATCATCAAGGTGAATAAGACCTTTGCCGTGGGTAAGGTCACACAGGTGTTGACCGCCTCCCCCGACCGATGTGACGGCTATTGCGACGCGCCCGCCTCCTGTGGCGGGTGCGTTTATCGCCATCTGTCCTATGAGAAGGAGCTGGAATTAAAGCACGGCTTTGTGATACACGCCTTTCGCAAGGCGGGATTGTCCTTTGTAAATGTTGAGGCAGTACGCACCGCGGGAGCCGTGCGCGGCTACCGCAACAAAGCAGAATACCCCATAACGGGTGGCAAAAACGGACTTTACGGCGGATTTTACGCGACAAAAACGCACCGCGTTGTGCCTGCCCTTGATTGCGCGCTGCAACCGTCCGTTTTTGGCGAAATTCTGCACTTTTTTTGCGCGTTTTATACCGAAAAAGGGATAGAGGCGTATGATGAGGAAACAGGCAAGGGGCTTTTGCGGCATTTGTATCTGCGGCAAAGCTATAAGGGCGAGCAGATCATGGTCTGCCCCGTGATCAACGGCAGCGAGCTGCCCCACGTGCTTGAATTTGTGGGCAAACTCATTCAAAAGTTCCCGCAAGTCACCTCTGTCACGGTCAATGAGAACAGAAAGCAGACCAACGTTGTTTTGGGCGAAAAATATCATACCGTTTACGGAAATTCATACATAGAGGATACTTTATGCGGCAAGATCTTCCGCATCGCGCCCGCTTCCTTTTATCAGGTCAATCACGATGCGGCAGAGCTGCTTTATCACCTTGCTGCCGAGCGCACGGGGCTTGACGGAAACGGGCTTTTGCTTGATCTGTATTGCGGTGCGGGCACCATCGGGCTTTCAATGGCGGAGCGTGCGGAGAAAGTCATCGGCATTGAGATCGTGCCTGCCGCCGTGGACTGCGCTAACGTCAACAAGCGGCTGAACGGTATCAAAAATGCCCACTTTCATTGTGGTGATGCCGCAAATGCCGAGGGGCTGCTTGCCCCCGTCGAGCAGGAGCGCGGCACGCTGCACCCCGACGTGGTGATCTTGGATCCGCCGCGCAAGGGCTGCGACGCGCAGCTTTTGCAATTTCTTGCCGCGCGCGAGGTCCCGCGCATCGTCTACGTTTCCTGCAACCCCGACACGCTCGCGCGCGACTGCGCGATCCTGCACGACCTTGGCTACGAGATCGGCGTTGTGACTCCTGTTGATTTGTTCCCCCGTACCGGCCACGTCGAAAGTGTCGTTTGTCTGACAAGAAAATAACCGCAAAACCCGTAGGGCGGGGGCTTGCTCCCGCCGCCAAAAAAATTTTGCCAAAAAACGGCGGGAGTAAATCCCCGCCCTAGCAAAATCGTGTCCGACATCAAAATTGTATGAAAAGGAGCTACCATGAAACCCTTAAAGGGCTTGACGTTTAGTTACGACGACGGCGTCACGCAAGATATTCGTCTTGCCGAGCTGTTTCACAAATACGGTATGAGGGCAACCTTTAACCTCAATTCCGAGCTGCTCGCGCGCGACGGCACCCTTACGCGAGAGGGGAAAGTGATTTCTCACAATAAGGTCAGCCCCGCGGACGTGAAGCATATCTACGCAGGGCACGAGATCGCGGGGCACACGTTGACGCACCCCCGTCTGCCGAAGCTTGGCGACGAAGAGGTCATCAGACAAGTGGAGCAGGACCGCCTCGCACTCTCGGAGCTTTGCGGATACGAGGTGCGCGGCTTCGCCTATCCGTGCGGCGGCGCGAATTACGATTCCCGTGTTTCCAAGCTCATAAAAGAGAATACGGGTGTCAAATATTGCCGCACGATCGTGTCAAATCATTCCTTTGAGCCGCAGCAAGACCTCTATGAATTCAAGCCCACCGTGTACCACCACGAGGAATGGGATCAGCTGTTTGAGCTTGGCGAGCAATTTCTGAATTTGAAGACCGATCAGCCCGCCATTTTCTACGTTTGGGGGCACGCATATGAATTTGATATCCACGACACCTGGGATCGTTTTGAGGAGTTTTTGAAAATGATGTCGGGCAAAAGTGATATTACATACGCTACCAACAGCGAACTTCTACTATAAAAAAGGAAGGGGAAAAAATAAAGATGTTTGAAAAAAGCAAATGGATCTGGCTTGCCGCAGGGGAACACCCCGACAGCTATGCCGAATTTTATGACAGCTTTGAAGTAAATGGGAAGGAAACCGTGATCCGCCTTTCCTGCGATTCGGATTATACGCTTTGGGTAAATGGGTGCTATGTTTCCTCTAACCAATACGGCGATTTCGAGCATTATAAGATCTATGATAGTCTTGATATCACCCCGTATCTGACGCGGGGCAAAAATGGCATCAAGATCTTGGTACATTATTGGGGTGTGAATACGTCCAGATATCGCGTGGCAAGGGCGGGGCTGATCTACGAGGTCGCCTCGGGCGACACTGTGCTTGCCGTCAGTAGCGAAAAAACGCGTTCACGTCCGAGCCCCGTATACGCACAAGGTAAGCAGATCATGGTCAGCGAGCAGCTTGGCTTTACCTTTTCTTACGACGCCACAAAAGAGGGAACGGGAGATGAACCGACGCTCTCGGCTGTGGTGGAAAAGGACTGCACCTTTTATCCCCGTCCGATCGCCAAAGCGGTGCTGCGTGACAGAATTCCAATGACGTCCTGTAAAAAAATTGACGATTGTCACTATCTGGTCGATCTCGGACGCGAGGTCGTGGGGCTTCCCGTGCTGGAGCTTTCTTCAAAAACCGAGCAAGCGGTGACGGTCGCCTGGGGCGAGCATATTCTGGACGGCTCGGTGCGAATGCTCTTGGGAAGACGCCATTTCCATTATGAATATACCGCGAAGATCGGTGAGAACCGCTTTACCGAATATATGCTGCGCCTCGGGTGCCGCTACATCGAGGTCTTTGCCAAAGAGCCGATCGAGCTGACTTACGCGGGCGTTTTGCCGCAGTGCTATGAAACGCAGACGCTGCCCGTTTTGATCGAGGATGAGCTGGACCGCCGCATTTACGACACCTGCGTGAACACGCTCAATCTTTGCATGATGGAGCATTACGTCGACTGTCCTTGGCGCGAGCAGTGCCTGTACGCCTTTGACTCGCGCAACCAGATGCTGTGCGGCTACTATGCCTTCGAGGGCGGAAACGCGACCTACGCGCGCGCAAATCTTCGCCTGATCGGTATGGATCGCCGCCCCGACCGCCTACTTTCCATTTGCGCGCCATGCGGTGTTTCGCTTGCGATCCCCTCCTTCTCGCTGCACTACATCACCGAGATGAGAGAGTATATTGACCACACGGGCGACACGACGCTTGCCGTCGAGCTTTTTGACAAAATGCAGGGCATTTTGGAGGAGTTTTTGGACAACCGCGAGAACGGATTGATCAAAAAATTCACCACACCCGGCATGTGGAACTTTTACGATTGGTCACCCTTCATGTCGGGGCGACTCGGCAAAAGCGAAGCGCCGATCCCCGACCTTGGTGTCAACGCCCTGTTTGTGATAGCGTTGGATCATTTCCAGGCGATCTGTGAGCGCGTCGGTCGCGCTTTCCCCTATGCTGCGGAGCGTGACGCGATCAGAGAGGGGATCCGCCGCGAATTCCTGTGCGAAAACGGTGTTTTCACGATGCACAAGGAGCAGGAACATTATTCGGCTCTTGCCAACGCGCTTGCCGTGCTTGCGGGTGCTGTCACGGGTGAGCAGGCAGAGCGCATCTGCGATCGGATCGTATCCGACGAGAGCTTGGCAGATTGCAGTTTAAGCATGAAGGTCATGGAGTACGAGGCGCTGCTGGGCACCAATGCCGAAAAGTATAAGGACTTTGTGCTTTCCGATCTGCGGAAAAATTATAAATATATGCTGGATGCGGGCGCTGATACCTTCTGGGAAACCTTGGAGGGCGCCGATGCCTTTGGCAAGGCGGGGAGCTTGTGCCACGGGTGGAGCGCGGTGCCGATCTATATTTTCCACCGACTTGGAATTGCAAAATATATGAAGAAGGGCTGATCCATTTAGCGCCGAGCAAAAACACACAAGACAAATAAAAAGAAGCCGCTTTGCCATCGGAATTTGATGGTGAAGCGGCTTTTTGAGGTAGAAATTTTTGCAAATTTCAATTTTTTATGTGTGTTTTTTAGGCGACGCTCTCGTCACTCGACGTATTGAATACGCCTATCGTGCCGAGATCACGCCTTCTGCATCTAAATGGGTTCAGCCCCTTTTTTATACCCGTTATGGGAATTATTTGATTTCAGGCAAGCTTGCGGCAGCCACAGACTGACCGACACGGCGGCTGTTCTCATCGGGAATGTGGAGCTGGATCTTCTCAGCAAGCTCGGGGAATTCCTTTGCAAGGACCTCCTTGGCGCGATCCAGCAGGATCACACCGCCCTCACCCGACGTGACACGCCCCATGATCAGCACGTGCTTGATATCGTAGAACAGGGAATAGTAAGCGATGGTATAGCCGAAATAAACGCCGATGGTGTCATAAATTTTGGCGGCGCGTGCATCGCCCTTTGCCATCAGGCCCTGTACGACCTTCAGCTTCTCGGCGGGGGAAAGGTTCTCGTCAAGCTCGATGCCCGCAGCGGGAGCCAGCTTGATGACCGCGTCCTGAGAGAAGTACTTGACGCCGCAGCCGTAATCACCCGACCACTCGTCGACCATCGCGTCCTTGTTGTAATCGCAGGGAACGAACGCCAGCTCATTGAGCCAGCCCGTGATGTTGCCGATACCGTCCACGTAGCCGCCCGCTTCGCTGGTGCCCATGGCGATGCCAAGCACGTTGTTGTCGCCAAGGTCCATCGCGCCCGCAAGTGCGGTCACGTCACCGTCGTTGGCGACCTCCAACGGTACGTCGCCGAATTCCTTGGCAACGTCGATATACATATTCTTGCATTTTGCGTTGAATTCGTCCTTCGGCACCTTCAAGAAAAGCGAAGCGACCATGATGCGGTTGTCCACGTAAACGCCCGCGGAGGATACGCCGATGGCGTCGACACGGGGCATATGCTCGGCGGCGGTCTTCATCGCGGAAAGAATGCCGTCGTAGTGATACTGGGGATCGGAGTTGGTCTTGGGGAACCAGACGACCTCCTCGCTGTAAACGCTCTTGCCGTCGATCACGGCGCTGACCTTGCGGTCCGAGCCGCCCGCGTCAAAGCCGATGCGGCAGCCGTCCAAATGTCTGCCAACAGGAGTTGCGCTCTCGCGGGTGACGGGTGCGTTTTCAATGCTTCTGTGCTCTACGGTGACGGTGGTTTCGTACACGCCGCCCATAAAGTCGTAATCAAACGCGCGCTCGCCGTCGGGGGAATATGCCTTTGCAAGGCGATCCGCGATCAGCTTGGAGCCCGCGATGATGATCTTGTGGCCGCCCCTGATCCAAAGCAGACTTTTCACAAGACGCTCCACAAAAGCGTAGTTTTCGTCGTCGTGACCTGCCCCGTCGGGATAAACGACGGTTTCAAACGCGCTGACGTAGCCCTTGTTGCGCTCAATGCCGATCACAAGCTTCACGCCGCCGGCTTTCTTTGCCGCTTCGGTGAATTCGCGGTATACCAGCATCATAGGGGCAAAGCCCTTATCCAAAATTGCTTCAACTTTAAGCTTCATATCTGATCTCTCCTTGCATAATGGTTTTTTTGACGTTAAAGTCCATATCGGTCACAATGAGGTCGGCGTCCTTGCCCACCTCGATCGAGCCCTTGGTGTCGCCCATACCAATGGCGTTTGCGGGGTTCAAAGATGCGGCGGCAACGATCTCGTAAAGGGGCAGATCGGTGTTGGCGCGCACGTTTTTGACTGCGTCGTTGAGTTTGAGCACGCTGCCGGCGATGGTGCCGTCTTCCAGCAGACATTGAATACCCTTCACAAAGGTCTTTTGTCCGCCAAGCGAGTATTCGCCGTCGGGCATACCGCCCGCACGGGTGCAGTCGGTGATCAGCACCAGCTTATCCTTTTTGCACTTGGCGATCAGTGAAAACAGCCCCGCGTGCACGTGGAAGGTGTCGCCGATCAGCTCGGTGTAAACGTCGGCAGTCAGTGCGGCGCCAACGACGCCGGGCTTGCGGTGATGCAGAGGCGTTTGTGCGTTGAACAGATGCGTGACCTGCGTTGCGCCGCACTCGAAGGCGCGCATCGCCTGCTCGAAGGTCGCGTCGGTGTGACCGACCGAAACGCGCACGCTGCTGTTCTCGCGGATCTTTCGGATCGCCTCGTAGCCACCCTTTGTTTCAGGGGCGATGGTGCAAAGCTTGATGACGTCTCCGTTTTTGATGATCCAATCGGCGTCGGGCGCTTTGATGTGCTCCTCGGCCTGTGCGCCCTTTTTGGAGGCGTTGATGAAGGGGCCCTCGGCATTTACACCCGCAAGGTAAGCGCCCTTCCAGGTCTTGCTTTCCTCTTGCAGCGAGCGTACCACGTCAAGCGCCGCCTCGATCTCCTTCATCGAAACGGTCATGGTGGTGGGCAGGAAGGTGGTGACGCCGTTTTGCATCACACCCTCTGCCATTTTGCGGATCCCCTCGGCACTGCCGTCAGAGGCGTCCTCATTGAGATATCCGTGAATATGTACGTCGACAAGTCCGGGCGCGACGTATTGTCCCTTCGCGTCGATGATCTCGGCGTCGGTGGGAATTTCATTTTCGGCAACGATGCCAACGATCTTTTCGTCAAACAGCAGTGCCTTGCCGTCAACGATCTCGCTTGGCAAAATGATCTTTGCCCCGATGATGCATTTCATAGCAGAACTCCTTTTTGAAAGATTAAGAAAATTATAGCACAAAAGCAGAAAAAACACAAGTGAAATTATATAAAATATTTGACTTTTTTTTGTTTGTGTGCTATACTGACTATACCACTTAAAATGGAGGCTTGATATGTATTATATCGGAGTAGACCTTGGCGGCACGAACATAGTCGCAGGCATTGTAGATGAAAATTATAAGCTGATCGTAAAGGATAAGGTTCCCACCAGGGCCGAGCGTCCCGCCGACGAGATCGTGCGCGACATGGCGGATCTGTGCGCCTCGCTTGTCGAGCGTATGGGGATCAGCTTTGACGATATTGCCTATATCGGTATCGCCGCGCCCGGCGCGATCGATCCCGTGAACGGTGTTGTGAAGTATTCCAACAATATTAAAATGTTCCAATACCCCGTTGCCGAAAAGATGAAGCAGTGGCTGCCCGTCAAGCGCGTTTGCCTTGAAAACGACGCCAACGCGGCAACGCTTGCCGAGGCAAAGGTCGGTGCGGGCAAGGGCTGCGACGACGTGATCATGATCACGCTTGGCACGGGCGTTGGCGGCGGTATCGTGATCGGCGGCAAGCTTTATTCGGGCTTTAACTATATGGGTGCGGAGCTCGGTCACATCGGTATTGAGGCAAGGGGCAGGCAGTGCACCTGCGGCAGACGTGGCTGTTGGGAAGCGTACAGCTCGGCAACGGCTTTGGTCCGCTTCACCAAGGAAAAGCTTGCCGAGTGCAAGGATACCGTGATGTGGGAAATGTGCAAGGGCGATATCGAAAAAGCCAGCGGACGTACCGCGTTTGATGCGTCCAAGAAGGGCGACCGCGCAGGGCAGGAGGTCGTTGATACCTACATCGAATATCTTGCCTACGGCATTACCAATCTGGTCAACATCTTCCAGCCCCAGGTGCTTTGCATCGGCGGCGGTGTGTGCGGCGAGGGCGACTATCTTTTGAAGCCCTTGAAGGCGCTTGTGGACCGCGATCAGTACGGCACGAACGCACATACCGACAAGACCGAGCTGAAAATTGCAGAGCTTGGAAACGATGCGGGCATCATCGGCGCCGCGCTGCTTGGACTCTAAAAAAAGAGCAGGTCGTGTGAAAGCACGACCTGCTTTGCTTTTGAAAACGGTTTCAAAAACCGCAAAATGCGGCGGTGGGGTTGACAACTTGCGCGTTTTGTGCTATATAATATAATGTGTAGACAAAGTGAAGATAAAAGGAGCATTATATATGACGGAAAAAGAGTTGCGCGACCACATAACGGCTGCGGTCACAGATGCGGATCTTGCCGACACCGATATCCCCGCGATTGACTTGTATCTGGATCAGATTTTGAGCTTGGTGGCGGACAAAAACGCAGCATCTGCGCCCCGTTACAGAGAACGGACGCTGACCAAAACGATGATCAATAACTATTCCAAGGATGGGCTCATTAGCCCCATAACGGGTAAGAAATATTCCCGTTCGCACATTGTCGAAATGCTGCTTGTTTACGCGCTCAAAAACACGCTTTCGATCGATGAGATCAAGCGCGTGCTCACGGGCGTGCGCGAGGAGGGCGGCTTTACGGGCGAGGATATGATACGCGCCTATCACCAATTCCTTTCGATCAAGCAAACCAATCGCCAAAGAGCTGGCGAGGTCGTGCAAGCGATGCTCGGCGAGGACGCGCTTGGGGTGGAGAGTGATTATGACTTCTTCCTTTCCTTGCTTGATATTTTGTCGCTGTCGGCTTATCTCAAAGAGATCGGCAGAGAATTGCTTGAAGGTCGTTATAAGGATCTTGCCCTGCGCGATCAGGAGATCAGACAGCGCGAGGAGCAGGAAAAGAAGGAAGGCAAAGAGCAAGCGGGTGCCGAAAAACGCGAGCGCAAGGCAAAAAAGGTGCAGGAAAAGGCGGAGCGTAAGATCGCAAAGCTGGACGCCACGCCCGTTGCTGACGTGATCGGTAACCAAGATTAAGTTTGGAGATGCCGCTTTTGGGCGGTGGCTCCGTTAAGGAGTAAAGCATGATTTTAACTGTGATGATCGCCAATCGCACGGTGTCCCTTGCTTTGTTTGAAGCAGGAGCCGATGCGGCGACTGCACGTCCGAAAGCCACCTTCTCGATCGCGGCGCGCCCGATGCGTACCGCCGATGAATACACCGCCCTGATCTCTTTTATGATGCAGCAAAAGGCGTCCGATGCCACGGTGGAAGGCGTGATCGTCGCTTCGGTCGTTCCCACCTTAACTGGTGAGATCGGTGAGGCGCTGCACGTGCTTTTCCCAAGTGCTGCGTGTCTGACGGTCGGCGCGGGACTGAAAACGGGGCTGACCATTTGCACCGACGCACCTGCGCTTTTGGGCGCGGATCTGGTTGCGATGGCTGTGGGAGGACTTGCCGTGCAAAAGCCGCCGTTTTTGGTGCTTTGCTGCGGGGATATGACCACGCTTTCCGTCGTTGGAGCAACAAAGGACGCACCAAGCTTTTTGGGCTGCTCGATCCTGCCGGGCGCTTCGATTTCGGCGGAGGCACTTAATATGAACGCCGCTTTGCTATCCACCGTTGGGCTTTCTTGCCCTGTTTGTGCCGTTGGCACCAATACCGAGGATAGCGTGAGGTCGGGCGTTTTGCTTGGACACGCCGCCGCCATTGAGGGGCTGATCGCGCGCTTTGAGCGTGAGCTTGGCGTGAAGGATATCCCCGTGATCGTCACGGGCGAGGAGGCAGCGCTGCTTGAACCTCTTTTGGATCGGGAAACGCTTTGCGACGGGGAGCTTGTCCATCGCGGACTGTATGCTCTGACGCTGCTGAACGCGCGAAAAATTGAAAATTTTCGCAAACGGTATCAATCATTTCGGTCATAACGGACTTTTCCGTGTTGATAAATTTGAACTGCGCCGCATTCACGAGGGGTGAAGCGGCAGCACGGGGTAAAGTCCCCGAAGGAGGATTCTTATGAGAAAGAATCAAGATCTGTCGCTCCGCAAGCTCACGCTTGGAGCGATGCTGACTGCATTGGTCGTTGTCTTGCAGTTGGTTGGAAGCTTTATTCGTTTCGGCCCGTTTTCGATCTCGCTGGTTTTGATCCCGATCGTGATCGGCGCCGCCACCTGCGGCCCTTACATCGGCGCTTGGCTCGGCCTTGTTTTTGG
>JAGAMJ010000160.1 GCA_017624795.1 Clostridia bacterium | reverse complement strand
TGTTTTCAAGGGCTTTCGGCTCTTCTCGAAAATTCTACGCCGAGCGTGGTGATTGAGTCCCGAACGATGCGCGATACCACCTTCGCTACACCTCGTTATGAAATTGTATTTGGGTAGACAGCAAAGAAACGAATGAAATGCCTGTTGCGGTGCCCGAAATTTGTTGCTCGCTGCTCGCTTCGCCAAATTTCGACCGCTGCCACTCCTCGCGCTCCCTGCATCCGCCACCGGCGGCGGTCGCGCTCGTCCCCAAGCTGAGCCACACCTCGAATAATTTGCCTTAATATTATAGCAAGCCGAGCACAGATTGTCAATAGTTTTCGTTAAAAAAGACGTTTCCCTAAAAAAAGCGAAAGCTCTTGCAAAAATAGGTTAGTTATGATATAATAAATAAAATATTATAAAATGGCAAATTTCTTGCAAAAGGAGATCCTTTATGAAGGTCGTAATATTAGCGGGCGGATACGGAACGCGCATCAGCGAAGAATCGCACCTGCGTCCAAAGCCCATGATCGAGATCGGCGGCATGCCGATCCTGTGGCACGTCATGAAGTTCTATTCCTCATTTGGCTATAACGAGTTTGTGATCTGCGCGGGCTATATGCAAAGCGTGATCAAGGAATGGTTTTCGGATTACTATATCAATCACAGTGACGTGACCTTTGATTTCATCAAGCGCGAAAAGATCACAATCCATACCACCGAGTCCGAGCCCTGGCGCGTGACGGTGGTGGATACGGGACTGAATACCATGACGGGCGGGCGCATCAAGCGCGTGGCGCGTTATATCGGGGACGAGCCCTTTTTCCTCACGTACGGTGACGGCGTGTCCAACGTGGATATCGCAAAAGAGGTGGAATTCCACCGCGCACACGGCAAGCTCGCTACCATGACCGCCGTTCACCCCGACGCCCGTTTCGGCGTTTTGGAGGTGGATAAAAACCAAGTCACCGCCTTCCGCGAAAAAAGCGAGGCAGACGCGGGCTGGATCAACGGCGGCTTTATGATCCTTGATCCGAAGGTGCTTGATTATATCGAGGACGATAGCACGATCTTTGAGCGCGGACCGCTTGAAACACTTGCCGCACAGGGAGATCTGATGGCGTTCAAGCATCGGGGATTTTGGCAGTGTATGGATACCATGCGCGACAAGGAAAAACTGGAAAAGCTGTGGAGCAGCAAAAAAGCACCTTGGAAGCTTTG
This sequence comes from Clostridia bacterium, assembly GCA_017624795.1. Taxonomy (GTDB): domain Bacteria; phylum Bacillota; class Clostridia; order Oscillospirales; family CAG-272; genus Firm-07. The sequence continues at coordinate 2,666 of JAGAMJ010000160.1, read as the reverse complement.
GGAGAATTGAGTAGCTATAAGGGAGATACTTATGCATTTTGACAACAAAAGTGAAAGCGAAGCAAAACGCGAGATCCTTGATCTGGTGAAGGAATACTGCGATACCTACCACAATGTGAAGAAGTGGAAGGAAGGGGATCGCATCTCTTACGCATCACGCGTATATGATAACGAGGAAATGGTCAACCTGGTCGACAGCGCACTTGAATTTTGGCTGACCTCGGGGCGCTATACCGATCGCTTTGAGCGCGAATTTGCACAGTATCTTGGCGTTCCGTATTGCAGTCTGGTCAATTCGGGCTCGTCTGCAAATCTTTTGGCATTTATGGCACTGACCTCGCCTGTGCTTGGCGAGCGCGCCATCGGGCGCGGCGATGAGGTCATCACCGTGGCGGCGGGCTTTCCCACCACCGTAACGCCGATCATTCAGTATGGGGCGGTCCCCGTATTCGTGGACGTCACCATTCCGCAGTATAATATCGACGTTTCCAAATTGGAGCAAGCGCTCTCGCCCAAGACCAAGGCGGTGATGATCGCACACACCCTTGGAAACCCCTTTGATTTGAGAACGGTACGCAATTTTTGCAACAAATACGACCTTTGGCTGATCGAGGATAACTGCGACGCGCTCGGCTCGGAGTACGTATTTGACGGCACCACGTACCTGACGGGTACGGTGGGAGATATCGGCACCAGCAGCTTTTATCCGCCCCATCACATGACCATGGGCGAGGGCGGCGCGGTCTATACCCGCAACGCCACGCTGCACAAGATCATTCGCTCTATGCGCGATTGGGGCAGGGATTGCGTGTGCCCGTCGGGCATGGATAATATTTGCCAGCACCGCTTTGACCGTCAGTACGGGGAATTGCCCGTTGGGTACGATCACAAATACGTTTATTCGCATTTCGGCTACAATCTCAAAGCGACTGATCTGCAAGCGGCGATCGGCTGCGCGCAGCTGAAAAAGTTCCCGCAATTCGTGGCGCGCCGCCGCCATAATTTCGAGCGCTTGCGCAAGAAATTAGAGGCCGTGTCGGATCGCTTGATCCTGCCCGAGGCGTGCCCCAACTCTAACCCTTCTTGGTTTGGCTTTTTGATGACCTGCCGTGAGGGCGTTGACCGTGAAAAGGTCGTTTCCTATATCGAGGCGCACGGCGTACAGACGCGTATGCTCTTTTCGGGCAACCTGATCAAGCATCCTTGCTTTGATGAGCTGCGCCGCACGAAGCAGGGCTACCGCGTGGTGGGCGATCTTAACGTGACCGATACCGTGATGAGCAGTACCTTCTGGGTGGGTGTATATCCCGGTATGTCCGATGAAATGATCGATTATATTGCCAAGACCATCATTGATGCGGTCAGATGACTTGACGCGGAAAAAGACGCAAAAATTTATCGCCGCAGGGCTTATGGGTTCGACTCCCGCGCGTCTGACCTTTCAAAGAGAACCTTTGGTGAAGGGGGCGCCAACGGCGCCGATCGTGAACTATGAAAAAGCATATTCTGTTTGGGGAAGGTGCTGTATTGCCGACGATGCTGAAAAAGTACCGAGCGCAGCTTGGCGACTCGCTTTGGAGCGCCATGGGGCTTGTTATTTTGAACGTCGTGGCACAGGTCGCCGTGTTTCCGCTGTTTGCCCGTCTGTTTGGTGAGAGTGGATACGGTGACATTCAGTATCTTTCGGCTTATCTAAATATATTTTCGCTGTCGATAGGGTGTGCCGCAACGCTTGCGCGTATGACCTCGCCCCCCGACCGCAGGATCGAAAATAATGGCGATTATCATTGGATCCTGATCGCGATCTGCCTTTTGGGGCTGCCCGTTATTTTTCTGATCTGTCGCTTCGGCGGCGTCGATATGGATCGCATCACCGCCATTTGCTATTATCTTTTGTTTGTGGCGATGACCTTTCGGTCTTACGTGGACGTTTCCTATAAGCTGACGCTGCGTTACCGCCGATATTTCGTGTTTTACTGCTTTGTCGGTGCGGGATACGCGCTTGGCGCTTTCCTTGTTTGGAAAACGGGGATCTGGCCCTTGGCGCTTCTTCCCGGAGAGCTTTTTGGCGTTCTGTTCGCGTATGCCGCCGATGGAACGCTGCGCCGTCGGGCGCTTCGCCCCTCCTCGGCGTTTGGCAGTGTCTTAAAGGTGACGCTTCTGCTTTGCCTTTCGGAGGGGATCGCCTATCTGATCGCCAACGCAGACCGCCTGATGTTAAAATTTTTGATTGGTGCTTCGGCTGTGACCGTGTATTATCTTGCCACGCTTGTGGGCAAGACCATGACGCTGATCACCATTCCGCTTGGCGGTGTGCTGGTGGGGTATCTGGCGCGGTATGAGGGACGGCTTACCCGTCGCGCAGCGAAATGGATGCTGCTTGGCAGTGCTATCTCGGTGGCGGTGTTTACCTGTGCTTGCGTGTTGGGCGGCTATCTGATGCTGTGGCTGCTGTATCCCACGGAATTTGACGCTGTGCGTCCCTTCCTGCTATTGGGGAGCTTGTCGGAGGTCATTTTCTTTACCGCAAATATTTTGTGCGTGATCCTGGTTCGCTTTGCGAAAAAGTCCTATCAGCTGATCGTCAGCGGCGCCTTTGCCGCTTGCTTTTTCGGCATCGGTATCCCCGCCACCCTTTATGGGGGATTGCGTGGCTTTGCCCTTGC
>JAGAMJ010000159.1 GCA_017624795.1 Clostridia bacterium | reverse complement strand
TGTCGGTCGAGGAGATCCAGGAGCTGGTGGAGTCGCTGATCATTCAGCAAAACGCCCCCGAAACGGCAAAGCGCTATATCCGCTATCGCTTCACCCGTAACCTTGCCCGTCGCGCAAACACCACCGACGGAAACATTCTTTCGCTGATCGAATGTAACAATGAGGAAGCAAAGCAGGAAAACGCCAATAAGAACCCCACCGTCAACAGCGTACAGCGTGACTATATGGCGGGCGAGGTTTCCAAGGATATTACCCGCCGTATCCTGCTGCCCGAGGATATCGTCAAGGCGCACGAGGAGGGCATTATTCACTTCCACGACGCCGATTATTTCGCGCAGCATATGCACAACTGCGATCTTGTCAACTTAGAGGATATGCTGCAAAACGGCACCGTCATCAGCGGCACGCTGATCGAAAAGCCCCACAGCTTTTCCACCGCCTGCAACATCGCCACGCAGATCATCGCGCAGGTGGCTTCCAACCAATACGGCGGTCAGAGCATATCGCTGACGCACCTGGCGCCCTTCGTGCAGATCTCGCGCGAGAAGATCACCCGTCAGGTAAGAGCAGAGGTCGAGGATCTTGGTATATCTCCTTCCGAGGAAAAGATCTCCGAGATTGTTGAAAAGCGGTTGCTTGATGAGATCCGCCGCGGCGTTCAGACCATTCAGTATCAGGTCGTCACGCTGCTGACCACCAACGGGCAGGCACCCTTCGTAACCGTCTTTATGTATTTGAACGAGGCAAAGGATCCGCAGCTCAAAAAGGATCTGGCGCTGATCATTCGCGAGGTGTTGGAGCAGCGCTGCCAGGGCGTTAAGAACGAGGCAGGCGTTTACGTCACCCCCGCCTTCCCCAAGCTGATCTACGTTTTGGAGGAGGACAATATCCGCGAGGGCGCTCCTTACTGGGAGCTCACCAAGCTGGCGGCAAAGTGCACCGCCAAGCGTATGGTGCCCGACTATATTTCCGAAAAGATGATGCTCAAATTGAAGGTCGACCAGAATGGCGACGGTCAGTGCTACACCTGTATGGGCTGCCGTTCCTTCCTCACCCCTTGGGTAGATGAGAACGGAAAGGCAAAGTATTACGGCCGCTTCAATCAGGGTGTCGTGACCATCAATCTGGTGGACGCCGCCTGCACCGCCGTGAAGGAGGGCAAGGGCGAGCAGCGCTTCTGGGAGATCCTTGACGAGCGCTTGGAGCTTTGCCACCGCGCCCTTCAATGCCGCCACGAGCGTCTTGAAGGTACGCTTTCCGACGCAGCGCCCATTTTGTGGCAGTACGGCGCGCTTGCACGCCTTGGCAAGGGCGAGCCCATCACGAAGCTGCTGCACGGCGGATATTCTACCATCTCGCTTGGCTATGCGGGACTTTGGGAGTGCGTTTATGCCGTGACGGGCAAGAAGCTGACCGATCCCGAGGGCGAGAAGTTCGGACTTGCCGTGATGCAAAAGCTCAACGACGCCTGCAAGAAGTGGAAGGAAGCCGAGAATATCCACTACTCGCTCTACGGCACGCCTCTGGAATCCACCACCTATAAGTTCTCCAAGTGCCTGCAAAAGCGCTTCGGTAAGATCCCCGGTGTCACCGATAAGAGCTATATCACCAACTCCTATCACGTACACGTGACCGAGCCCATCGACGCCTTTGAAAAGCTGGCGTTCGAGTCCAAGTTTCAGGAGCTTTCTCCCGGCGGCGCGATCAGCTACGTCGATGTGCCCAATATGCAGGATAACCTGGACGCGGTGCTTGACGTGATGAAGTTCATTTACGATAACATTATGTACGCCGAGCTCAATACCAAGAGCGACTATTGCCAGGTCTGCGGCTACGACGGTGAGATCCAGATCGTCGAGGACGACGGCAAGCTGGTCTGGGAATGTCCCAACTGCCACAACCGCGATCAGAACACCATGAACGTGGCACGCCGCACCTGCGGATATATCGGCTCGCAATATTGGAACCAAGGACGCACCCAAGAGATCAAAGAGCGCGTTCTGCACCTGTAAGAAATGCATTACGCGACGATAAAGCCCCGCGATATCGCCAACGGCCCCGGCGTGCGGGTGTCGCTGTTCGTGTCGGGCTGCACGCACCGCTGCCCCGGCTGCTTTAACGCCGAGGCGTGGGATTTTGACTACGGCAAGCCCTTTGACGGGGCTGTCGTGGACGAGCTGCTGGGGCTGCTTGAACCCGATTACGTCAAGGGGCTGAGCTTGCTTGGCGGCGAGCCCTTTGAGCCGCAAAATCAAGCGGCATTGGTCGAGCTTTTACGCAAGGTACGTGAAAAGTACCCCACGAAAACGGTTTGGTGCTATTCGGGCTACACCTTGGAGCAGCTGCGCGGCGAGAGCCGCGCGCGGTGCGAATATACCGACGAGATGCTTTCGATGATTGACGTGCTGGTGGACGGGCGGTTTGTGATGGAGAAAAAGAACATTCGCCTGCGCTTCCGCGGCTCGGAAAATCAGCGCCTCATCGACTTGAACAAGACCCGCGAGGCGGGAGAGATCGTATTGTGGGACGAAAGACAATAAACAAAAAACGCTTCTGCGGAATTGCCGCAGGAGCGTTTTTTATCAAAAAAGATACAAAATCGTCACAAAACGGTTTTGAAAACCACGTAAAACAGTATTGACTAAAATAGAAGAAAATGGTATAATACTATCAACAAATTCCCCAAGGAGGAGCTTATGAAATACAAGATCGTATCCGATTCTTCGTCTAATATTCTGTCCTTTCCGAAGGTGCCGTATGCCACGGTGCCCTTGAAGATCATCACGTCCGAAAAGGAATACGTGGACAATACCGCGCTTGACGTGTCCCGCATGGTCGCGGAGCTGAAGGTGGTAAAGGGACGCACGCAGACCTCTTGCCCCAATGTGCATGAGTGGCAAGAAGCTATGGCAGACGCCGACGCGGTTTTTGCCCTGACCATCACCAGCGGACTGTCGGGCAGCTACTCCACCGCGGAGCAAGCAAGAAAAGATCTGCAAGCCACAGATCCCGATCGGAAGATCGCCGTGATCGACTCGCTTTCCACGGGCCCCGAAATGCTGCTCCTGATCGAAAAGATCGCCGAGGGCATACAGGCAGAAAAGCCCTTCGAGCAGATCGAGGCAGAGGTGAGAGCTTATCAAAAGTACACGCATTTGCTGTTTGCGCTCGAATCTATGACCAACCTCGCGCGCAACGGCAGAGTTAACCCCGTGGTGGCAAAGCTCGCGGGCGTGCTTGGTATTCGCGTGGTGGGCGTTGCCTCGCAGCAGGGAACGCTGGAGCTGCTCTACAAGCCCCGCGGACAAGAGAAAATGCTGAGCACTCTGTATGACGAGATGAAGGCAAGATGCTATGCAGGCGGCAAGGTGCGGATCGCGCACTGCTTCAACGAGCCCGCCGCCAAGGGGCTTGCGGCTCGCATCAAAAAGGACTTTCCGAATGCCGATATCGAGATCGGTCTGACCACCGCTCTTTGCAGCTACTATGCGGAGGATCATGGGTTGCTCGTCGGCTTCGAGTCCCGTTCTCGCGCGCAATAAGCGACGCGTTGCGGCGTTGCTCCTCACGGGCGACGATCTCATACACACCAAAACAGCCGACCAAGCACTGCTAGACCATACAAAACCAACAGTATGAATACCGACAACAAAAAACACAATGACTATCCGCTCGGCGCTGTACAATTAGCACCGCAAACATCTGTTTTCTA
>JAGAMJ010000158.1 GCA_017624795.1 Clostridia bacterium | reverse complement strand
ATAAGATGGTGGGAGCCAAGATCAACGGTATGATCGTGCCCATCGACCGCGTGCCGCGAAACGGCGAGATCGTCGAGATCATCACCTCCAATTCGGGCAAGGGCCCCAGCCGCGATTGGTTCAATATCGTCAAGACCAGTGAAGCAAGGGGCAAGATCCGTCAATGGTTCCGCAAGGAAAAGCGCCCCGAAAATATTGCCTTTGGCAAGAACTCGGTCGAGCTGGAGCTGAAAAAATTCGGCAGACCGACAAACGAAAATCAGCGTCAGGAGATCGTCGGTGCGCTTGCCACGCGCATCGGCTACGCATCGGCTGACGACCTGTATAACACCATCGGTTACGGCGGACTGTCTGTTTCCAAGATCGCCGCAAAGCTGCGCGAGGAATTTGATAAGGTCATCAAGCCCGAGGCGGAGCCCGTCGTACAAGTACCCCTTGAAGCCGAGCAGATCAAAACTGCCCCCACGCCCCGTCATATCCGCCGCAACAGCGGCATCGTGGTGGACGGCGAAACAGGGTGTCAGGTGAAATTTGCCAAGTGCTGCAATCCGCTGCCGGGGGATCAGGTCATCGGCTTCATCACCCGCGGATTTGGCATTTCGATCCACAAGGTCGACTGTCCCAACGTTGAGCTGGGTATGCAAAAGGTCGAGGACGCGGATCGTTGGGTAGAGGCGCATTGGGAGCAAAGCAGCAAGGAAAACCCCTCGGTCTACGAGGCGCTGGTGCAGATGCACGTATACGCGGGGCTCACCATTCTTGCCGATATCACCATGGCGCTTGCCGATATGAAGGTCTTGCTTTTGTCGATCAACACCAGAAAGAAAAACGACGGTCATATGATCATCGATCTGAAAATCAGCTGTAAGAACGTCGAGCATTATCATTCCATCGTTTCGCGCCTGAAAGGGCTTCGTGACGTGATCGACGTGGTAAGAGGTTATTCATGATTGCAGTATTACAGCGCGCCGCGTCTGCCGCGGTTTGCGTAGAGGGAAAAACGGTCGGCGAGATCGGCAAGGGGCTTTTGATCCTTTTGGGCGTTGCCGAGGAGGATACAAAACAGGACGCCGAGCTGCTTGCAAAAAAGATCCTTGCATGCCGCATCTTTTCCGATGAAAACGATAAGATGAACCTGTCCGTGCGCGACGTGCGGGGCGAGGTGTTGGTGGTATCCAACTTCACGCTGCTTGCAAATTATGCGCACGGCAACCGCCCCGACTATATGCGCGCGGCAAAGCCGATGCTCGCAAACGAGCTATACGAGTATTTTGTCGAACAGATCCGCCTTGACGGCACGTCGGTGGCAACGGGTGAGTTCGGTGCCGATATGCGCGTGAAGCTCACGGGCGACGGCCCCGTCACGATCGTGATGGATAGCAACGAGCTAAAAAAGAAAAAGGAGAAGGGTATATGAAGCTGCACATCAACGGAGAGATCAATGAATATTATGTGCAGACGCTTTGCATGATCTTTTTCCCCGGTGAAAAATTTTCGGGCGAGGAGGTGGAGGGCGAGCCGATCCTGTATCTTGATGTTGACGAGAACGAGGAGGGGATCACCGCCACTGCGCGCCTTTGCTATCAGGGCAAGGAAACCTCTGCCACAAAGCTGCAAGCCCCAAGCGAGGAGTTTACCAAGGACCGTGCCCGCAAGATCGTGATCGGACGCGCGCTGCTCTCTGCCGTGGGCGAGATGCTGCATTACCGTCCCTCTTGGGGTATGCTGACGGGTGTTCGCCCCTCAAAGGTCGCCACCGAGCACTTGCTTGGCGGATACAGTAAAACGCGTGCGAGAAAGCATTTGAGCACCAATTATATGGTGATCCCCAAAAAAGCGGCGCTTGCGGTGGACGTAGCTCTGCGTGAACAGCAGATCATCGGCACGCCCGATCCGCGCGATTGCAGTGTGTATATTTCGATCCCGTTTTGTCCCACAAGGTGCTCGTATTGCTCCTTTGTGTCCTACACCTCAAAGCGGCTGCTTTCGCTGATCCCCGACTATCTCGCGCTGCTGTGCGAGGAGGTCCGCGCCAAATTCCAAACCATTGGGGAGCTTGGGCTGCGCGTTGTCACCGTGTATATCGGCGGCGGCACGCCCACCATTCTGGACGCGATGCAGCTGCGTACGCTGCTTTCGGTGATCGCGGAATGCACCGACGTGTCGGCACTGCGTGAGTTTACCTTGGAGTCGGGACGCCCCGACACCATCGACGCCGAGAAGATGGCGATCGCCAAGGCGTACGGCGTCACGCGCGTGTGCGTCAATCCGCAAACGCTTTGTGAGGATGTTTTGCAGGGCGTCGGACGGTGTCATTCGGTCAAGGATTTTTACAACGCTTATGATATTGCGCGAAAAAGCGGCATAGAGTGTATCAATACCGATCTGATCGTCGGACTGCCCGGCGACAACTTCAACTCCTTTGCCACGACCTATGATGAGATCCTGCGGCTTTCGCCCGAAAACATCACCGTGCACACCTTCTGTGTCAAGAAAGCGGCAGAGATCCTGCGGGAGGGAAGAAGGGTTTATAATCTGCGCGGCGGCGATGCCGGCAAATGCGTGGATTATTCCCAGATCCGTGCCGCCGATATGGGGTATCTGCCATACTATATGTACCGCCAGAAGAATATGGTGGGCAATTTTGAAAACGTCGGCTTTGCCAAAGAGGGCACGGAGTGTTTTTACAATATCTACATGATGGAGGAGGTCCATTCGATTTTTGCCGCGGGTGCGGGAGCTGTGACAAAGCTTGTCGAATATGCCCCTGCGGGAAGCGGCAAAAAATCGGTCATTCGCCGTTTGTTCAACGACAAATATCCTTACGAATATCTGAATTCGGACGGTGGCAAGGCACAGGCAGATCAGATCGTACAGTTTTACAGGGAAAGGGGCTTTTAAGGCGCGTTCCCTGAACGGAGGGGATACTGTTTGCCGCAAGACGGAGGTTCGTCTGAAAAGAAAAAGCTGCTTGGCGGCGTGATGGTGCTGATGCCCGCCACGCTGTTTACCAAGCTGATCGGACTTTTCTATAAGATTCCGCTGATCGCTATCGTCGGTGTGTCGGGCATGGCATATTTTCTTGCCGCCTATCACATCTATTCCGTGCTGTTCGTTCTATCCGCAACGGGGCTTCCAACGGCGCTGTCCTTGCAGATCGCCCGTGCGGTGGCAACGGAGCAGCGCAGGGCGGTGCGCCGCATTTTTGCGGTGGCGTTGCTGTTGTTTTTGACGCTTGGAGCGACGGGGACGGTTCTCTTATTGCTTTGCGCCCCCTCGCTTGCCGCGCGGCTTGCCATGGCAGATGCCGCGGCGTCCATCGTCGCTATCGCGCCCGCCCTTTTGCTTTCCGCCTTTATCGGTGCTGCAAAGGGTTATTTTCAAGGGCATAACCGTATGCTGCCGACAGCACTTTCCGAGGTGCTGGAAGCGGCGGGGAAGCTTTTGTTTGGACTTTCCTTCGCGCTTTTTGCCAAGGGACGGGGACTGCCCACACCTATGGTCGCGGCATACGCGATCTTTGGCATCACCGCAGGGCTGTTGCTTGCCGCATTACTGCTGGGTGCGTTGCTTTTGATCGACACGCTCAAAGGACGCCGCAAAGCGCGAGAGGGGGCTTTGCCCACACGCCGCGCGGTGCTTTTGGAATTGACGCGCGTCGCGCTTCCCGTGACCGTCAGCGCCTCGGTGATGAGTCTTGTGTCCCTGATCGACACCGCGCTCATTTCAGGGCGCTTGCAGGCGGCGGGCTTTGCGCCAACGGTCGCCAACGCGATGTATAGCAGCTACGGCAATCTTGCCGTTCCGCTGTATAATTTGGTCCCCTCACTCTTATCCCCCATCACCCTTTCGCTTATGCCCTTGCTTGGTGCTTCGCTGTCGGGTGGGGAACGCGAGGGAGGGAAGATCGCCCTGTCCTCGGCACTGCGCCTGTCGGCGCTGGTGTCGATCCCGTCGGCATTGGGGCTTGGCGTTTTCGCCCGTCCGATCCTTTCGCTGATCTACGCAGGGCAGCAGGAGGCGATCGCTCTGGCGGCACCGCTGCTGTCCTTGCTGGCGCTATCTGTCGTTCCTGCCGCTATGATCACGCTCACGGGTGCCGCACTGCAAGCGACGGGGCACACTGTCATTCCCGTGCTTGCCATGGGCGCGGGGGCGCTTGTCAAGCTTCTCACGGAGCTGTTGTTACTACCCGTTTCGGGTATTCATATCTACGGCGCGCCCATCAGCACGCTTGGCTGCAATCTGACCGTATTGCTGATCGAGGGGATCGCGCTTTCCCGCGTGTTGCCCTTTGCCTTTTTCAAGGGGAAGGATCTGTTCCGCCCGTTGCTTGCTGCCTTGCTTGGCGTCTTTTCGGGCGGTGCGCTTTATTTTGGGTTACGCCATTTTGGCTTCGACAGTGTCCTTGTGATGCTGCCCGTGCTTTTCGTTACCGCAAGTGTGTTTGCCCTTTTCGCGTTGCTCACGGGTGCTGTCGAGCGCGAGGATCTGTATGCTCTGCCGGCGGGGGACAAATTGTGTCGGATATTACAAAAACGTAAATGGAAGTGAAACTATGACAAGAGATGAGAAATTACAGGAAATTTTGCGAAAAAAGGTATATGACGCAAACGATCTGGTTACCATAGTAGAGCTGCTGCGCTTACCCGGCGGTTGCCCGTGGGATATGGAGCAGACACATAAAAGTATCCGCAACGATTTCATCGAGGAGACCTATGAGGTCATCGAGGCGATCGACAACGGCGATCCCGCCCTTTTGCGCGAGGAGCTTGGGGACGTGTTGCTGCAAGTGGCGATGCACGCGCGCATGGAGGAGGAAGCTGGGCGCTGCACCTTTGACGACGTGGCAAACGACATTTGCCAAAAGATGATCCACCGCCACCCACACGTATTTGGCGAGGTGAAGGCAGAAACGACCGCACAGGTGCTTTCGAATTGGGAACAGATCAAAAGCGAGGAAAAAAAGCGCGAGACCGTCACCGATAAGCTCCGCGCCATTCCGCGTCAGTATCCCGCACTGATGCGTGCCGCAAAGGTCGGAAAAAAGGCGAAGATGATGGATTTTCCCGATGCTGCATCGGTTGCCGATAAGGTGGGCGAGGAGCTTTTAGAGGTAAGGGAGGCGCTGACGCACGAGAGCCGTGAGCGCGTTGCCGAGGAGATCGGCGATCTGTTGCTGACCGTTGCAAGTCTTGCGCGCAAGGCGGGGGTGGATCCCGAGCTGGCACTCACGCGCGCGACCGATAAATTCATCGACCGTTTTTCAGCCGTTGAGAAAGCCGCAACAGCGCTTGGCACCGATTTAGAGCAGTTAAGCGATGCGCAAAAGGATATTTTGTGGGAAAACGCCAAAAAAATTGCAAGAAATGACTAGATTTTGCAAATTTTTACGGTTTTCCTATTGCAATTTGTTCATAAATATGTTAAAATAATTTCAGTGGTGGGCTTCGCCCATTGCGAATTGTTCAAAAATTTTGAAAGGAAGTAAATTCAAATGAACAAAGCAGAGCTGATCAATGCAATCGTAGCAAAGAGCGAAATGTCCAAGAAAGATGCCGACGTGGCATTGTCCGCAGTTATTGACTCCATTAAGGACGCCCTTAAGGCAGGCGAAAAGGTTCAGATCGTTGGCTTTGGTACCTTCTCTGTTAAGGAAAGAGCTGCCAGAACCGGCAAGAACCCCTCAACCGGCGAGACCATTCAGATCGCTGCATGCAAGGTTCCCGCTTTTGCCGCAGGCAAGGCACTGAAAGACGAGATTCAGTAATATACCGATAAAATACGCGGCGAAGGCGAATGGCTTTCGCCGCATATTTTTTGTGCGAGGTTTTATGAGATTAGATAAATATTTGAAGGTGTCCCGTATCATCAAGCGTCGCACCGTGGCAAACGAGGCGTGTGACGCTGCCCACGTGACGGTCAACGGAAGACCGGCAAAGGCGTCGTATGACGTCAAGGAAAACGACGTGATCGAGGTGGGCTTTGGCAATCGCACCTTGAAGATCCGCGTGCGCTCGGTCAAAGAGATCGTCGGCAAGGCAGATGCCGCGGGGCTTTACGAAGTCATAGATTGACCCTTTGCCGCATATGCTTTACCAAAAAAGGTGGAGGCATTATGATGGAAAAAGGGAACGAACAAGAAAAAAAGCACGCCCTTTCTATGAGCGCGCGCTCTCATATTTCGATCTTTGGTGTGACCGAGGTCGAAAGCTTTGATGAGCAGACTGTGATCCTGTCCACGGATTGCGGTGAGATGACGCTGGAGGGCGAGGGCTTGCACATCGGCACACTGGATATCGCACGCGGCGTGGTGGAGGTCGACGGTCGGGTGAACGGCTTGTATTACAGCGACAGTGTCCCCGTCAGACGCGGCTTTCGCGCGAAGCTTTTTGGCTGATGGAGATATACCCTTATCTTCAATTTTCCATGCTGCTTGGCGCCTTTCTGGGCGGGCTTTGTCTTGGTGTCGTATGGGAGCTTGTGAACGCGTTTCGCATTTTATTTGGCGCGTATCAGGCGCCCGATTTTATGCGCGAGCGCTACCAAAAGCCGCTACCGCTGCTTGGGCGCCCCGTTCCGTTTGAACGAAAGACGATCGGCAAGCGGCTATGGCGCGGCTTTGTGATCGGCGCGGGAGATCTTTTATTTTGCCTTTTATTTGCCGTTTTTATTATTTTGCAGCTGTATCGCTACAACGATGGGGAGTTCCGTTTCTCGGTCCCCGTGCTGGCGCTTTGCGGCTTTGCGCTTTTCCGTACACTCTCGGCACGCACGCTTTCCCTTGCTATGGCGTATCTTGCGTACGGAGTTGCCGCTGCGTCGCTCTATCTTGCGGCGTTGCTCGCTCTGCCGCCAAGGGTGCTGCGATATCTGCTTGCGCGTTTCGTGCTTCGCCCCGTAAAACGGCTATATCGCCGCATCGAAGCGCGCCACTTGCGGCGTCGCTCGGCGGCGCTTTGCAAAATGCAGCTGCAATGGGCAGAGCAGGGCTTTGAGGGCGAGCGTCCGAGTGTGATCAAACGGGATAAAAAGAAAGGAAGTATGCGTTATGAAAAGAAAAAGCGAGGGCAGGACAACGCCGATGCAATGGGCGATCCGTATCCTCATCTTGATCATATTCGTGGCGGCGATCGCCATCGGCATCAATCGGCTGCTGGAATGGAATCAGCTCCGCTTGCAAGCACAGGAGCTTCAAGAGGAAAAGGAATCGTATCAAAATAGCGAAGGGAATTAACGCTTGGTATGCATAAATCCCCCCAAAAACGCAAAAAATGGGAAAGGGCAGACAGAACCATCTGTCGCACTTTGAAAAAGGGGGAAAAGGAAATGTCACGCATGCTGACTGATCTTGTGGGACAGCGCTGTATCATCAAAAATGACGAGGAGGAGTACCTGACGGGCAATCCCGATATTACCTGTCACGTGCTTGCGATGGACGATGAGTGGATCAAGATCGCTTATGTAGATGAGGACGGCAACCGCGTCGCCCGTTTAGAGCGCATCGAAACGCTTTGCAGTGTGATCGTTTATGATTAAAAAAGAAGCCGTTTTGCAATTGCAAAACGGCTTCTTTTTTAATCATAAACGATCACACTGCAAAGCGTT
>JAGAMJ010000157.1 GCA_017624795.1 Clostridia bacterium | reverse complement strand
TCGCGACCTCCAGCATCGTGACCACCGTGATCATCATTCTCGGCGTGATCCTGCTTGTTCCGCTGACGCCCGTCTTGGAAAATCCCGTGCTGGATCCCGCCTTTGCGCAGATCCTGCCCGCACTGTTCGGCGCGCTTGGCGTTGTATTCGTTTCCCGCAATTGGAAGATCGCGGTAGCACCCGTTGTGCTGATGCTGATCCTCTTTATTTCAATTCCCGCGCTTGATTCGGGTACGGTTGGCATTATGGTGCCCGTCAGCGTGATCTTTACGCTGATCGTCAGCCGTGTGATGTATAAAAAAGGATGGTTGTAAGCCGTGATAGCACTTTATATTGTTTTAGCCGTACTCGCGATTTTTGTGGCGGTGATCCTGATCCGCGCGGCACGTTTTTGCCCCAAAAAGCAAATATCCCCCCAAACGGGTGACGTTTTCTTTGACGGCGATGCCGCCATTGACGCTTTGCAAGCGCTGATCCGCTGCAAAACGGTTTCCTATTACGATCACGCGATGGAGGACGACGCCGAATTTGAAAAGCTGATCGACCTGTTACCCAAGCTCTATCCGAACGTGTTCCGCACGTGCAGCTTCACCCGTCTGCCCGACAGAGCCCTGCTTTTTTGTTGGCAGGGTGAGCAGCACGATCGCCCCTCGGTGATGATGGCGCACTATGATGTCGTGCCCGTCGAGGCGGAAAATTGGGAAAAGCCCCCGTTTGAGGGGATCATCGAGGACGGTGTGCTGTGGGGCAGAGGATCGCTTGACACCAAGGTCACCTTCAACGCGGTGCTTTCTGCCGCCAATGCCCTGATCGAAAGCGGCTTTGTGCCAAAGCAAGATGTATATTTTGCTTTTTCGGGCGGCGAGGAGGTCAACGGTGACGGTGCCGCGCATATCGTCGATTATTTTGAAAAGCAGGGCATCACCCCCGCCCTTGTGCTGGACGAGGGAGGCGCCGTGGTGGAAAACGTTTTCCCGGGCGTCAAGCAGCCGTGTGCCATGATCGGTATTGCCGAAAAGGGCATGATGAACCTCACCCTTTCGGTGAAGTCCGAGGGCGGTCACGCATCAGCCCCGAAGCCCCATACGCCGATCGGCACGCTTTCCGCTGCCGTCTGTGCCGTGGAAAAAGATCCCTTCCCAATGCATATCACGGCGCCCGCTGCCGAAATGTTTGATACGCTTGGGCGTTATTCGAGCTTTTTATACCGTGTGATCTTCGCAAATCTGTGGCTGTTTAGCGGTGTTTTGAATATGATCTGCAAGAAAAGCGGCGGCGAGCTCAACGCCTTGCTTCGCACGACCGTGGCGTTTACACAGGCAAACGGCAGCAAGGCGCCCAACGTGATCCCACCCAGCGCCTCGGTCACTGCCAATATGCGCCTCAATCCCGCAGATAGCGTCGAGGGCGCGATGGAGCGTATTCGCCGCACTGTGGGCAACGATAAGATCGAATTGGAGCTTGGTTCTCATATGGAGCCAAGCCGCATTTCAAGGGTTGATTGCGATGCCTTTGAAAAGGTCGCCGCGGCGGTTGCGGGTACGTGGCAGGGCTGCATCGTTTCGCCGTATCTGATGGTACAGTGCTCCGACAGTCGCCACTACGGCAGAATTTCTGATCGCGTGTACCGCTTTTCCGCGATGGATCTGACCGCCCGGGAGCGTGCGACCATTCACGGCAATAACGAGCGTATCCGTCTTGACTGCGCGAAGCGCGCGGTGGAATTTTATATCCGCTTGATGCAACAGTGCTAACGAATTTTTTTGAAAAAGCCCCCCGCCGGGGGGCTTTTTGCTTATTTAGCTCCGCGCAAAAACTTTTTTCGTTGACCGCTTGTGACAGACTTTGCGCTTTGTATGCGATATAATGGGTAAGGGGTGAGGACGTGGAGCAAACGGTTTACGGAGATATTCTGTTTTTCGTGAATTTTTGTATGGATTTCCAGTGCCTGTTTTTAACGGCAAAGCTGCTGCATCGCCCGTTTTCGTTGATACGTGGCGCGATTTTTGCGACATTTGGCGCACTTTACGCCTGCGTGGCGCTCTTTCTTTCGGTGTCTGGGCTATGGGCGTTCGCAGCCGACTGCGGTGTTTGTTTTCTGATGTGCGTGGGCACTTTTTTGCAAAAGGACGGAAAGCTGCGGCATACCCTGCTGCCCTTTGCGCTCTACTTTGGCGTTTCCTTTGCCGTTGGCGGTGTGATGAGCGGTATCGCGTCGCTGCTTTCCCATATTGATGCCCCGATGGGCACACAAGGGGCGGAACTCTCATCAGGTGCGTTTTTTCTGCTTGCGCTGCTTGGCGGTGTGCTTACCTTCTTTTGGGGACGCTTCACGCAGCGGCGTGCCAAGGGCAAGCGTGCCGAGCTGACGCTTTCTTTTGAAGGAAGAACGTTACCCGTTACCTGTATGGTGGACACCGCGAATCTGCTGCGCGATCCCGTGGGCGGCAAGCCCGTCGTTTTGTTGGACCGCCTTGCGGCGAGGGAATTACTGCCGGGGGAGCTACTGCATATTGCCGAGCAGCGCGAGCCAAGCAAGCTATCCGATCTGCCGCACGACATCGTGCGTCGCGTGAAGCTGATCCCCGCTGCCGCTGCCACGGGGCAGGGGCTTTTGCTGGCGGTGGTACCCGATCGGGCACTGCTTGATATGGGCAAGGGTGCTTTTGAGGTCGAGGTGCTTGTGGCACCTGTCGCGCTTTTTACCGATGGAAACGATTACAAGGCGCTCTTGCCCGCTGAACTGATTACATAAAGGAGGAAGGTCGATGTTGATCCGCTTCTTCAAAGCACTTTTTGCAAGGATCCTTCGCCGCCCACGCGGCGTTTATTACGTAAACGGCCCCGACGTGCTGCCCGCCCCGCTTTCCCGAGAGGAGGAAAACGAGGCACTTTTGCGACTGCCCGAGGACGAGACGGCAAGGGCGGTTCTGATCGAGCACAATCTGCGCCTTGTCGTCTATATCGCCAGGCGCTTTGAGAACACGGGCACAGGGCTTGAAGATCTGGTTTCCATCGGAACGGTGGGGCTGATCAAGGCGATCAACACCTTTCGTGCCGACAAAAATATCAAGCTTGCCACCTACGCCTCGCGTTGCATTGAAAACGAGATCCTGATGTATATCCGGAAGCGGAGCGGACAGAGGGGCGAGATCTCGATCGACGAGCCGCTGAACGTAGATTTTGACGGGAACGAGCTGCTGCTTTCCGACGTGCTTGGCAGCGAGGAGGACGGCGTCGGCTTCGAGCTTGAAAAAAGGGAGGAGCGTCGGATCTTGCGCGAGGCGGTGGAGGGGCTTCCGCCGCGCGAGCGACTGATCATCGAGATGCGCTACGGCTTCACCGGCGATCGGGAGCTGACGCAAAAGGAGGTCGCCGATGCGCTTGGTATTTCACAGTCCTATATTTCGCGCTTGGAGAAAAAGATCATCGCCGAGCTGCGGGGCGAAATTGCGGGGAAAATAT
>JAGAMJ010000156.1 GCA_017624795.1 Clostridia bacterium | reverse complement strand
TGGTCAGGATGCCGATAGGCGCTGTTTCGCTGCCAAACTTTGCTGCCGAATC
This sequence comes from Clostridia bacterium, assembly GCA_017624795.1. Taxonomy (GTDB): domain Bacteria; phylum Bacillota; class Clostridia; order Oscillospirales; family CAG-272; genus Firm-07. The sequence continues at coordinate 4,752 of JAGAMJ010000156.1, read as the reverse complement.
GGTCAAGGCCTTCGGCACACCGGCACTTTGCGTACCGATCGTGACTGACACCTCTAACTGTTCGGCCAATTTGAGATCCTTTTGTGCGGTATAGCCGGATGCGTTAAACACGAGCTCGACCCAATAGCCGAACGCCACGTCGGTTTCGTTGACGATCAGCATATCAGCCGTGTAGGTACATTCGGGCACGATCACGTCGCTATCGGTCAGGCCAAATACGTTTTGTGTATTTTGGTCAGGATTCGAAAAATCGACTCTCGTGGTATTCGGTGTGCCCTGTGTTAACAAGCCCGTCGCGGGATCCAGTGTTTTTGCAACAAGTTTGGTGCGGTACAGTTTCACATCTAATTCGCCCGCTTGCATATGGTTTTGAAGCGTTACTTTATCAGTAAATAACGCGTAAGTACCACTGACCGCAAGTGCCAAGCAAAGCACCAGCGTCAGAACTGCCAAAAGCACGCTGCGTCTTCTTTTTGACATGACTGCTACCTCCTTTTCAAAATTTCAGAATTATGTTAACCGGAATATTTTATGTTGACATCCCCCGCGGGAACAGCTACATCAAAAGCTTATGCTTCGGTCTTTTCTGCGGCTTGTGCGGCTCTGGCGGCTCTGCGCTTTTCTCTTGCCTGCTGCTTTCTGTATTCCTTCTCCTCGGCAATTGCAGCTACGACAATGTCGATACTGTTCTTGACAGCACCAACGGTTGCGGCGCTTTCTACCAACATCGTGGTAGCAGACTGCTTAACGGCGATCTTATTTTCATTAATGTAGTTTTTGAAATCGCTGTTGTGCAGAATGAACTCACAGTTGATGACGCCACGCTTGATCAGCAAACGGACAAGGCGATTCTTGCCGACCTTGTATTCCTCATAGCGGGCGTTCTTAAAGCGCTTGCTGCCCTCAACGGCAGAGGCGTACTTGATGATCTCATCGTACCAGCCCTTCTGCTCGGAGGTGAGAGCAAGGTACTTTTCGTCCAGTGTCTGCTGCTGTCCCTTCGAGAAGCTGATCTTGCCATCGGCGTCCTCGGCCTCTTCTGCCACGGGCTCCTCGGCAACGACCTCCTCGACGGCGGGTTCTTCCGCGACGGGCTCCTCAACAACGGGTTCAGCAACGGGTTCCTCTACAACAGGTGCAGCAACGGGCTCTGCAACTGCCACAGGCGCATTCTTCTGCTCCTCGGCGGCGGCAATGATCCGCTCTGCGTGTTCGAGAATTTTTCTATCGGTCTTGTTTCTGTCTCTTCTGGCGGCAAGAACTTCCTGAATGATGTCTCTAAACACCACCATAACGGCAAAGAGTGCCATGATCGATACGACTGACATAAATACCATGAATAAATTTTCCATACTGCAACTCCTCATCTGATTTTTTTGATATGCTATTACGGCGCGGTGCCGTTTGCATCATTGTTTGGCGGATCCTCTCCCGCGTCTTGTGGCGGCGGTTGGGCCGCATCGGGGGGATCCCTTGTCTGTTCCAGCTCTGCCAAGCGACGTTTGAGCGCTTCCAGCTCATTTTGCTGATCGTCTATCTTGGTCTGTGCCTTTTCGCGCTTGTCTGATTCAAGCATTTTCACGATCCTCAATATTTCAAGGATCACAATGATAAGCGATGGTAGGATCACGGCCAATACAAGTCCCAGCGGGGTTTTCAACGCACTGATGATAACCCCCAGCAAGTGATTTTGCCCCACGACCTTGCCGATCACGTAATTGGTGGAATTGGCATTTGAGGTGTCGATCGTTTGCGTCAGAACACCGTCAGCGTCGTTCTTGTTATCCCCCTGAAGGTCGATGGTATAGCCACCATTCTCGTTTGGGGCGATATGTACGATACGGTGGGTGATGACCTCCTGGCGTACGTACACATACTTAAAGGTCAGCACGTCGCCGACTTTCAGACCGGCATACCATTCCTGCGCCTCGTCCTTTTCCTCCGGCACAACGTCGATAAAGACCATGGATTTAACGGGAATATCCTTGATCTTATAGGCACTGACGTCCGTTTGATCACATTCTTCCATTGAGGGTGAGATCACGATCCGCAATTGCTTGCCAAACAGCGTCACACCGTCATCTCCGCGTTTTTTATCCGCGATGGTGATCACCACGGCAAGCACGCACATCACTATGAAAACGTAAAGGAGGACATTGGCTACGATTTTTGCGACTTTTTTCGCAGTTTTCGCTTCTTGCATATATAGCTCCTCGTCGTTGAAATTAGGCCTTCTTTATCTCAAAGTGAACGTCAAAGTCCGCATAGGTTCTTTGGGCTTCGTTGCCCACCTCTATTGGCATTTCATAACAAATCGAGATCGTGGTGGGATCGGTGGCGTGCAGCTCGCCAAGGAATTGCAGCTGTATGTCAGCATCCATCAGGGTAGCAAGATTGCCCTCATAAACAACGCTGTCGCCAAATTTAACGGTCACGTCAACAAATGACTTCATACCGCCGTTCTTTTTTTCCTCGTAATCAAGGGATATGTAATATGAGCCCGAAGCTTCACAGAAAAGATCGACGCTGTATTCTCTGCTTTCGGCGGGGTGGAGTCTCAAATCTCTCACCGCCAAGATCCCTTCGGTCACACCATCTTCCCTCACCTTGATGTTTTCAGGAAAGTTTTGCTTGGCTTGCCACAGGAAAACACCCAATATAACCGCCATCGCAGCCAACAACAGCAAAGCGACGATCATAATATTTTTGTTTCTGTTTGTCATTGATCTTCTCCGTCTATTACGATGCGCAGAGCACATCGATAAAATCGGCAGCTCCCGCAAATGCGTCTGTGGCGATCAAACGGACGGCATTGTTGAACAAAATCGTTTTGATGTGTTTTTCAAAATTCATTTCAGTGCCTCCTTTGTTCTGCTTACGGGCGATCCGCCCCTTGACCGTGATGCACAAACAAACGCTGCATCGAGCTGCTGAACCACCTGATTCAGAGGAAAAATTAGTCCATTTTTGTCGCTATAAATAGAAAATAGGAAAGGTATCCCTTTGTTAGTTATTTTGATTGTAACACATATTTCAAAAAAAAGCAACCCTTTTTGCAAAAAAAATTAATATTTATATTTATATATAAAAAATGATCCCCAAGCACAGCTTTACACCAAAAGATCAATTTCGTTTCTTTTCGTGAAATATTCACTACCCTTTTTCACCGCCAAGCACTCCTGAAAAGCGCGAAATCTCACCCCGTTTCCCCACTTATTTTCAAAAAAACAACTTCAAAAAAGTACTTCTATCAAAAAAGCGTGCAAAACTTCAAACGAAAGAAACGCTCTGCACAAAAAAGCTTTTTTTGCATTTACCCCCATAACGGGTGCGATTTTAGCCACTTTTAAGTAAAAATACAGCAAGAAAGCGCTTCTGCGTTTTTTTGCAGAAGCGCTTTCTTTGATCAATTTTATTTTTTTTCGCCAAGCTCACGATCAGCGGTTTCCAGCGCGGAAGCGATTACTTTATCCATATCATAATACTTGTATTCACCAAGTCGTCCACCAAACAGGACCCTTTTTTCCCCTTGTGCCAACGTCTTGTAACGCAGATACAATTGCTGATTTTCTTCGTTGTTGATAGGATAATACGCTTCTTCCCCCACCTTCCAATCGGCGGAGTATTCACGGCTGATGACGGTCTTTTGCTGTGTACCGAACTCAAAATGTTTGTGCTCGATGATACGGGTGTAAGGTGTTTCGCGGTCAGTATAATTGATCACCGCATTCCCCTGGTAATTGGGGGTGTCCAGCACCTCGGTTTCGAAACGTACGTTTCGGTATTGCAAGGGGCCGTAGCAATAATCGAAATACGCATCAATGCAGCCCGTGAAAACAATCCGCTTGCCCAATTCCATATATTTCTCTTTTTGCGCAAGAAAGTCAACACCAAGGCGCACGTCGCAACCTTCCAGCATTTTTTCAACGATCTTCGTATAGCCCCCTTCGGGAATACCCTGATAGCGATCGTTAAAATAATTATTATCGTAAATAAAGCGCACGGGCAAGCGACGAATAATGAACGAGGGCAACTCACGGCAGGGGCGCCCCCACTGCTTTTCGGTATAGCCCTTCACCAGCTTTTCATAAATATCGGTGCCGACCAATGCGATGGCTTGTTCCTCCAAATTAGTGGGCTCGGTAATCCCCGCTTCCTTGATCTGCGCCGTGATCTTTTCCTGCGCTTCTGTGGGCGTTTTTACGCCCCACATTTGATAAAAGGTGTTCATATTAAAGGGGAGATTGTAAAGCTCACCCTTGTAATTAGCGATAGGCGCATTCACATAGTGATTGAATTTTGCGAAACGGTTGATATATTCCCATACCGTTTCATTACTTGTATGGAAAATATGCGCGCCGTAGCGATGCACGCGAACACCCTCGATCTCCTCTGTATAGATGTTACCTGCCACGTGATCGCGGCGATCCAACACAAGGCATTTTTTGCCACGCTTGGTCGCTTCGTGTGCAAAGACCGCACCGTAAAGTCCTGCGCCTACAATAACGTAATCATACATAAAAATCACCTCGCTGCGCTGACCGCATCAATGACGGTCTTGGCAATATAATCGATCATTTCATCGGACATACCGGGATATACACCCACCCAGAAGGTGCTGCTCATCACGGTATCGGTCACGTTAAGATCGCCCACCACGCGGTAGCCCTGCTTCGTGCGGCGCAGCTCATCAAAGCAAGGATGCTTGATCAGGTTGCCCGAAAAGAGCATACGCGTCTGCACGCCGTGCGC
>JAGAMJ010000155.1 GCA_017624795.1 Clostridia bacterium | reverse complement strand
CCTTGGGTAGCATGCTGCCGGGTGCGAAATGTCCCTCGTGGCAGTAGCGAACAGCTTCCTCAATGCTCATGGAGGAAAGCTGCTTTTCCTGTGGCGTTCCGTAGTGCAGCGCCACCCGATCCACTGCCGTTAAAATAAAGAGGTGATCGGCGCTCACTTCCTCTGCCAGACGCTCGGCGGCAAGGTCTTTGTCGATCACGGCGTCCACCCCTACAAAATCGCCGTCGCCGCGCCGTACCACGGGGATGCCGCCACCGCCGCAGGCGATCACGACAAATTCGTTGTCAAGCAAGTTCTTGATCGAGCGGATCTCCACGATATGACGGGGCTTCGGGCTTGCGACCATACGGCGGTAGCCCCGTCCCGCATCGGGCGCGAAAACCGCGTCGGGCTCTTTTTGCTTTTGCCTTTGCGCTTCCTCCTTGCTGTAAAACGCGCCGATGGGCTTGGTCGGATTTTGAAAGGCGGCGTCGTTTGGATCGACCTCGACCTGTGTTATCAGTGTGGCGACCTCCCACGGCATACCGCGCCGCCGCAGCTCGCGCAAAAGCCCCGCTTGCAAGTGATAGCCGATATACCCCTCGCTCATCGCGGTGCATTCGGCAAGCGGCATCTGCGCTACCTTTTCGTCGGTCGTCGCACCGCATGTGAACGCCGATTGGATCATGCCGACCTGCGGACCGTTTCCGTGCGTCACGATGATCTCATAGCCCTTTTCGATCAGTCCCACCAACGCCCCCGACACCTGGTCGATGCGCATTTTTTGCTCCTCAGGCGTTTTGCCCAGGGCATTGCCGCCAAGGGCGATGACGATGCGCGGCTCCATCACTTGCCTCCGCGGGGGACCTGCTGGGTGATGCAGTGAATGTTGCCGCCGCCAAGCAGGATCTCACGGGCATAGATGCCGACGACGCGACGATCGGGAAAGACCTTTTCCAGCGTTTTTCTTGCACGTTCATCATTTTTATCGCCAAACATGGGGAAGATCACGCCGCCGTTGACCAAATAAAAGTTGACGTAGGAGGCAGCCAGGCGATCGCCCTCGTTACGGGGAAGTGTGCCCTCAATGGCATCGACGCCACCGCTTTCCTCCTTTGTGATCAGGACGGGTGCGGGAAGATAGAGCTTGTGCACCTTGATCCTTCTGCCCCGTGCGTCGGTTGTGTTTTCTAAAATTTTCAGGTTTTCAGCACTGATCTCATATTGTGGATCGCTCTCGTCCTCGCAAAAGGCAAGCAGCGCCTCACCCGGGCGTACAAAGCTGAAAATGTTGTCTACGTGTCCGTTTGTTTCGTCCAAATAGATGCCGCGTTTGAGCCAAATGACCTTTTCAACGTTCAGATAATTGCAAAGCATATCCTCGATCTGCTCTTTGGAAAAATGGGGATTGCGCCCTTCGCTGAGCAGACATTCCTCGGTGACCACGGCTGTGCCGTCGCCGTCGACGTGGATCGAGCCGCCCTCCAACACAAAGCCCCCCGTGCGGTAGCTGTCAGCGCCCTCTAATTCGCAGATCTTTTGCGCCACGGCATCGTCCTTGTCCCAAGGGAAATACAGCCCGTCCACAAGACCGCCCCAGGCGTTGAAGCGCCAATCGATGCCGCGGAGCTCCTTGCCGTTGGTGACAAAGGTCGGTCCGCAATCACGTACCCAAGCGTCGTTGCTTGACATTTCCACCACGCGTACCTCGGCGGGTAGCATTTGCCGCGCATTAGCAAACTGATCTGCGCTAACGCATACCGTTATGGGCTCAAATTGCGAAATGGCAGTTGCGACCTCGGCAAAGACCTTTTGCGCGGGTTTTGCACCAAGACGCCAATTGTCGGGGCGCTCGGGCCAGATCATATAAGTGCCTGTGTGTTCTTCAAATTCGCCCGGCATACGGAATCCGTCTATGCGGGGCGTGCCTTGTAATCTTTTCATACCGTTACCTCGTTTTTATTCACCTTCGGTGATGTGTCGCGGCCTATTTTGCCGTCCCTTTTTGCCCGCGGCACCTGCCGCGATGATCTCACCCGCCAGCACCGCGATCAGTGTGCCGATCAGCAAAGGCATTTTATCCGGAATTTCAGCACCGTTCAGGGGGATAATGCTGAAAAAGATCGCCAGGATCAGCAGCACCATCGGCACGTAAGTCATCAAATACAAACGGATCTTGCCGCCCCCTACGCGAAAAGGACGCTCGATATCGGGATCCATACGGCGCAATCGCAAGAATGCGGGGAAAAGCAGCACGTATGAGAGCAAAAGGGTGATCATATTCAGGGCAAAGAAGCTCCAAAAGACGTCCTCGCTTGGGATAAAGGGCGCGATCAGGACGACCGCCGAGGCAATAAAGCCGTTCGTGAGATTGGCACCGAGAGGCAGCCCCCTTGCATCGCGCTTGCCAAGAAAGGCGGGCAGCGCGTTTCGCTCCGCGGCATAGCACGCCACGTTATTGACGCCAAGCGACCACGAAAGCAGGTTCGCCACCAGCGTGTAAAGGAAAATTAGCCCCACAACGGTGAGGAAAACGCCGCCGTTTCCGCCAAGCAACAGATTGAAACTATCCAAAATGCCGCCCGAGGCGGAAAGCTCGTCCGTGGGGACGGCAACGCCGATCCCGAAGGCGGAAAGCAGATAGAAAAAGGCGATGATGAGCCCGCCAAGCACGATGGCGCGCGGGATCTCGCGATTGGGGTTCTGCATTTCGGAGGCGAAGGTCGTCACCACCTCAAAGCCGAGAAAGTTGAACATGATGACCGAAATATAGGAAAGTCCCCCGGAGGTAAAGGAAGGCAGAAAGGAAGCGGGGGTAAACGCATTGGCAGAACCTCTTGTGATGGCAACGTAGATGCCAAGACCGCCGATGGTCAGCATCAAAAATGCTTTGAGAATGGCGGCAATATTGAGGATCCACTTGCTTTCGCTGATCTTATAGTTGCTCATGATCACGACGATCCAGATAAAGGCAAGCTGCAACAGAACCGTCAGCAGAAGCGGGAAATCTCGCCCCGTCAGCACACTTATGATATCGGTGAACAGCACGGCAAGCGAACCCATCCACAGCGAGAAGTTGATATAATAATACCAAGCCACGCGGCTGCCCCAGCGTTTGCCAAAGGCGCGCTCGACCCAATCGTAAATGCCACCCTCGCCCTCGTAGGTGGTGCCAAGCTCGGCGGATATGAGGCCATACGGCAGGAAAAAACCGATCAGCAAAAAGATCCACCAGAAAAACTGTGCGTTTCCGATCGCGGCGGCAGGGGCGGAGGATTCCACCACCAGCACGATGCAGACCGCCGCCAGCACCGCGTCAAACAGGCGGAATTTTTTGACCTTTGTACTCATAAATCAGCCCCCGTATCACAAAATTTCGAACAGATCGGCAAAGAGCGCCGCCTTTGCGGCACTGTGACGCAGCTCCTCGCCGATGCTTTCACGCAGCAGATAAACCAGAATACCGCGCATTGCAGAAAGGCGATTTTCTGCCTGATCAAAGGCGATCGAGGCGGGGCCGTCCAGCACCTCGTCCAGCACCTCCTCGCCGCGTGTTGCGGGCAGACAGTGCAGAAATTTAACGTGGGGCGCTGCCTTGGAAAGCATATCGTTATCCACCTGATATTTTGGCATAAAGATGGCGTGGCGTTCCTCCTTGGAAAGCTCTGCGTTATAAAGCCCGTACCAAACGTCGGTATAGACGAAATCGGCGTCTTTAAGTGCCTCCTCCTCGTTATCGGTGACAGTGATGCTACCGCCCGAAATGCGGCAGTTTTCCTCGCCGATGCGTTGCATTTCGGGCGAGAGCTGATGTCCCTTTGGTCCAAAATGCACGAATTGCATACCAAGCTTTGTGGTCATCATCATGGTCGAAGCGCACACCTGTGTAGCGTCGCCGACGAAAACGATCTTGCAATCCTCAATGAATTTGCCCTCGGGCAGATGCTCAAACATGGTGATCGCGTCCCCCAGCTCCTGCGTGGGGTGATTGTAGTCGGACATACCGTTGATCACGGGGATCTCGGCGCTGCGTGCAAGGTTTGCGACGGTCGCGTGTGCGTCTACACGTGCCATAACGATATCGACAAGACGGGAAAGCACACGGGCGGTATCCTCCATGGTTTCGTGGCCGCCCAGCTGGATCTGCCCCGGGGCAAGATATTGGGCGTGACCGCCCAGCTGCTCCATGGCGGTTTCAAAGGAAACGCGAGTACGGGTAGAGCTTTGCTCGAAGATCATACCAAGCGTGCGGTTTTTCAGCAAGGGGGGATAGTAGCCCTGCTTCACGCATTTTTTCAGGGTGAGGGAAAGCTCGATGATATCCAGCAGCTGCTCCTTGGTATAGTCCTCGGTCGTAATGAGATCTTTTGTTTTCATAATAAACTCCTTTATCTGCGAACCAAATATTTGCGCATATCGATAGCGCAGGCGATCAAAATAATAAGTCCCTTGATGACGTATTGCATATTGGCGTCAATGCCAAGGAAGGTTAGCCCCACGAAGATCAAGCGAAGCAGAACGACGCCCAAAATAACGCCGCTGATCTTACCCGTACCTCCGACGAACGAAACACCGCCGATCACGCAGGCGGCGATGGCGTCCAGCTCATAATTAAGTCCCGTTGCCGCGGAATTGGAGCCGATGCGCGCCGCCTCGATAAAGCCGGTCACGGCGTAAAGCATACCCGCCAGCACGAAGACCAGAATGATCACGCGCCGCACGTTGACACCCGATACGTTGGCTGCGTCGGGATTGGAACCCACCGCGAACATATTTTTTCCGAAGGCGGTCTTGTTCCAGACCACCCACATGATCGCGGTGATCACCAAAACGTACCATACGTAGTTGGGGATCGGT
>JAGAMJ010000154.1 GCA_017624795.1 Clostridia bacterium | reverse complement strand
TAAGACTCGCACCGCGCCGGGCGCGCGCTTGCTGCGCTCTTACGTGGAGCACCCGTTGCTTTCCGCGCGTGAGATCACGGCAAGACAGGGCGCTGTTGAGGAGCTTTTCGGCAGCTTTATGCTGCGCGGCGAGCTTGGGGATACCCTCTCGGGCGTTCTGGACTTGGAGCGCTTGATCACCCGTATCGTATACGGCACGGCAAATGCCAAGGATCTGCGCGCCGTCGCCACGACGATCACGGTCTTACCTGAGGTGCGCCGACTGCTTTCGTCCTGCAAGGACGCAGAGCTTTGCCGCATTTACGACGGGTTAGAGGATCTTGCAGAGCTGCGCGAGCTCATTGACCGCGCCATCGCCGAGGATCCGCCCTTCGTTTTGCGCGAGGGCGGGCTCATTCGCGAAGGGTATAACGCCGACGTGGACTATCTGCGCTCGGTGATGACCGACGGCAAATCCTGGATCGAGCGCGTTGCCGCCGAGGAACGCGAGCGCACGGGCATTCGCACCTTGAAGATCGGTTACAATAAGGTGTTTGGCTATTATATCGAGGTGTCCAATTCCTTTAAGGATCAAGTCCCCGATACCTACATACGCAAGCAGACGCTCACGAACGGCGAGCGTTATATCACGCAAGAGCTCAAAGATATGGAGGCGACCATTCTCGGCGCTGCCGATAAGGTCTGCTCGCTGGAATACGAGCTGTTCCAGGAGGTGCGTAATATCGTTGCTGCCGAAGGCGAGCGTATTCAGCGCGTTGCCAACCGCCTTGCCGAGCTTGACGTGTACCTTTCGCTTGCCGACGTTGCCGCAAAGAACAACTACGTGCGTCCCGAGGTCGATCAAAGCGATGTCATCGAGATCAAGGACGGTCGCCATCCCGTTGTCGAGCAGTTCGTGAAGGACAGCTATTTTGTGCCCAACGACGCGATGCTTGATACCGTGCAAAACCGCGTGATGCTCATTACAGGTCCCAATATGGCGGGTAAATCGACCTATATGCGACAGGTAGCACTGATCGTGCTGATGGCACAGATCGGTTCCTTTGTTCCCGCCGCATCGGCACGAGTTGGCGTTGTGGACAAGCTCTTTACCCGTGTCGGTGCTTCGGACGACCTTGCGTCGGGGCAATCCACCTTTATGCTGGAAATGAACGAGGTCGCTTACATTTTGCGTAATGCCACCCGTCGCTCGCTGATCATTTATGACGAGGTGGGCAGGGGAACGAGTACCTTCGACGGTATGAGCATCGCGCGCGCCATCGTGGAGTACACCAACAGCCGCAAGATCGGCGCGAAAACGCTGTTTGCCACCCACTATCACGAGTTAACTGCCCTGGAAGCCGAGCTGCCCGGCGTTGTGAACTATAACATCGCCGCCAAAAAGCGTGGGGATAACATCACCTTCCTGCGCAAGATCGTGCGCGGCTCGACCGATGATAGCTACGGCATTGAGGTCGCAAAGCTTGCGGGGATCCCAAGCGAGGTCATTCGCCGTGCCAAGGAAGTGCTTGCACAGGTCGAGCAGACCGCAAAAGCGCTGCAAGCGCCCACCTCGGTTGAGGAAAAGCCGAAGATGGACGAGGGCGCGATCACAATGGAGGATCTTGTGAGCGAGCAGGTGATCGAGCAGCTGAAAAACGTCGATCTGAACACACTTTCCCCTTATGAAGCGATGAGCTTTTTGTTCGATCTGAAAAAGAGATTGATGTAAGGGGGGAGTCGTGATGAAAAAAGCGGTTGTGATCCTTGTTTTGACTGCGCTTGTTTTTTCTCATGCTGCTTGTGCCGTGGTTGCTTATCATTATTCTGCCATGCTTTGTGACGTTGCCCACAACGGCACAAGCGCTCCTGCATCGGTTGCATTTCTTTTGCTGATCCCATTTTTGCTCGTTGTTTTTTCGTTGCTGATAGCGGCACACGTTTGTTATAAAAAGTCAAGGAAAGGGGGCTAATCTATGGGAAAGATCAATGTCCTTTCTTTTGCCGTTGCCAATCTGATCGCCGCGGGTGAGGTGGTAGACCGCCCCGCGTCGGTGATCAAGGAGTTGATGGAAAACGCGATCGACGCGGGCGCGCACCATATCACGGTCGAGATCCGCAACGGCGGCGTGACCTTTATGCGCGTTGCCGACGACGGTTGCGGCATTTCCGCCGAGGATCTGCCCGTTTCGATCCGTCGCCACGCGACCAGCAAGATCCGTGAGGCAGACGACCTTGACGGTATTTTGACGCTCGGCTTTCGCGGCGAGGCGCTTGCCGCGATCGCGGCGGTTTCCGATCTTCGCATCATCACACGCACCGCAGATGCGCCCTACGGCTCGCTGCTCGTTTCAAACGGCGGTGAGGTAAAGGAGATCACCGAGCAAGGTGCGCCCGTCGGCACGACGGTGATCGTTGAAAATCTGTTTGCCAACGTGCCCGCGCGCCGTAAATTTCTCAAAAAGGACGTGTCCGAGGCGATCGCCGTTTCCACCTACGTGGAAAAGATCGCGCTCTCACGTCCCGATATCGCCATTCGCCTTATCATTGACGGCAATATGCGGCTTGACACCGCAGGTGACGGCAAGGTGGAAAGTGCGATGTATGCCGTATTCGGCAGAGAATTTGTGGGTAAAATGATTCCTGTAAGCGGTGGTGACGAGGGCGTTCGCGTCAGCGGCTTTATCGGTCGTCCCGATCACGTGCGCCCCAAGCGCAATTATGAGAACTTTTTCATCAACGGGCGCTATATCAACTGCCGTACCGCGGCAGCCGCGCTGGAACAGGCGTATACCTCCTTCATCGCGCCCGAAAAGTTCCCGTGCTGCGTGCTGTATATTGAGGTCAACCCCGCAGCGGTGGATGTGAACGTGCATCCAGCGAAATTAGAGGTCAAATTTTCCAATGAAAAGCCCGTCTTTGAGGCGGTCTATTATGCGGTCCGTACCGCCCTGGAATCCAATTCCGAGCGCCCCGCGATGCAGATGAGATCCACGGCGCCAAGCGCCGTGAACGCTTTTGTCCCCGTGGAGGACCGCAAACCTGAATCGGTCGCTGCCCGACAAATTTCGATCACGGCACCCGCAGCAAAGCCCCAAGCGCCCGCAAAAGATGCTCCCAAGCCCTTCGAGCGTATGAGTGCCGCCGCGTATACCGAGCGCTTTGGGCAAGGGGATCGCGTTTCGGCACCGATCCCGTTTGGCAAAAATGAAAAGCCCGTTAGCATGGGCGAGGGCTTTACCGTGTCTATTCCGGTAAAAGGTAAACCGATCTCCGTGCCACCAACCAAGTCGGAGCCCGTTGCGCCCACCGCAGCGCCCGTCGACCGCGCAGAGCCGCCCAAACCCGCGCAGGAAGCGCAAAAAGAGCCAGAGCTTGAAGCGTCGGTGCCCACCGAACCATGGCGCATCGTGGGCGAGGTGTTCCGCTCGTATATCGTAGTGGAGTGCGGCGATAAAATGCTTCTCATTGACAAGCATGCCGCCCACGAGCGCGTGCTGTTTGAGCAGCTTCGCGCCAATATGAAGGCGCGCCGCGAGGTCACGCAGATCCTGCTGATCCCGATGACGCTGTCGCTTTCCCGTGAGGATACCGAAACGCTTGTGCTCTACAAAGCCGAGGTCGAAGCGGTCGGCTTTGCCTACACGGCGGCAGAGCAGAGCATTTCGGTCAGTGAGATCCCCGAGGGGCTCTCGCCCTCTGCCGCAGGCGAGCTGCTGCAAACCATAGCGGAACAATTGAGCAGGGGAACGGGGAACGCCGCGCTTTCGCGTGAGATCGTCTTTGAAAAGGCGCTGTATCAGGGTGCTTGTAAGGCGGCGATCAAGGCGGGCAGAGATTATCCCCCCGAATATATTGAATGGCTATGTCAGCAACTGCAAAATATTCCCGACATTACCGTGTGTCCGCACGGACGTCCCGTGGCGATGGAGCTGACGCACGCCTATATTGACCACCAATTTAAGAGATCTTAATTAAAAAGTGTCATCGTGCACCGATCAACATGGGCCGCACTGTACTTGCGGCACCGAAAGGAAATAAATATGTCTAAATTTACCGTACTCATGAAGGACGGCCGCGCGCGGCGCGGCGTTCTGCATACTGTACACGGCGACGTGCAGACCCCCGTTTTTATGAACGTGGGCACCTGTGCCGCCATCAAGGGTGGTGTTTCTACCGTAGAGCTGGAGGAGATCAACTGCCAGGTTGAGCTTTCCAACACCTACCATCTGCACGTCCGTCCGGGCGACGGACTGATCCGCGAGATGGGGGGATTGCACAAATTTATGAATTGGAAGCGCCCGATCCTGACCGATAGCGGCGGATTTCAGGTATTCTCGCTGTCCTCGCTGCGTAAAATTACCGAGGAAGGGGTTCACTTTGCCTCTCACGTGGATGGCAAGCGGATCTTTATGGGACCTGAGGAAAGTATGCAGATCCAATCCAATCTCGCATCTACTATTGCGATGGCATTTGACGAGTGTATTGAAAACCCCGCGCCCTACGACTACGTCAAGGCATCTTGCGAGCGCACTTACCGCTGGCTTGTGCGCTGCAAGGCGGAAATGGAGCGCCTTAATAGCTTGCCCGATACCATCAACCCCCATCAGATGCTGTTCGGCATCAATCAGGGTAGCACCTATGAGGATCTGCGTATCGAGCACATGAAGCAGATCGCGGAGCTTGATCTTGACGGCTACGCCATCGGCGGACTCGCCGTAGGGGAAGCCACCGAGGATATGTACCGTATCATCGACGCGGTCGAGCCCCATATGCCCGAGCACAAGCCCCGCTATCTGATGGGCGTCGGCACCCCTTGTAATATTTTGGAGGCGGTGCACCGCGGCGTTGACTTTTTTGACTGCGTGATGCCCAGCCGCAACGCAAGACACGGGAGTCTTTTCACCTGGCACGGTAAGATCACGCTGATGAATGAAAAATACGCCCGCGACGACCGCCCCATTGATCAGGGGTGTGAATGTCCCACCTGCCGCAACTATTCGCGTTCCTATCTGCGCCATTTGCTCAAAGCCAAGGAGTCGCTTGGTATGCGCTTGGCGGTCACCCATAACCTTTACTTCTACAACGATCTCACCCGCAAGATCCGTGAGGCGTTGGAGGGTGGTTACTTTGAAGATTTCTATCAAAAGTACCGCAATATTTTGGGCGAAAGACACCCAAATTGAACTTGAAACGAAACATATTGTAAATATATGTCCTTTTGTTAGTTAATAATTGTTGCAAAATTCAAAGGAGCTTTTATGCTTGAAAAACGCTTGTTAGAAGAACTGCTTGGTATCGCTGTTTCAACGGGCGCCGATTTTGCCGAGGTGTTTGCACAGCAAGAACGATCGGGCCAGCTGCGGCTGATATCGGGCAAGATCGAGTCGGTTCGTGACTATCTCCTCTCGGGTGTCGGTATCCGCGCCTTTCTCGGTACAAAGACCTATTACGCATCGACCTCGGATACCTCGCGCGAGGGGCTGCTGCGTTGCGCCGCAGCCGTGGCAGGTGCCGTTGGCGATGCCAATGGGAAGATGACTGCCGTAAATCTCACGCCCGACGCCATCACGGTAGAGCGCGTGGCGCATTTGCCTTGCGACGTGGAAACCTCGCGCAAGGCAGAGGTCTTGCGCGAGGCGGCAGACGCTGCGTCGGGGTGCGATGAAAGGATCACACAGGTGCAGGGCGTGTATATGGACGTCGATCGCCGCTTTCTTGTGGCGAACACCGAGGGGCTTTGCCGCGAGGACCGCAAGGTCCGCACGCGCCTTGTCCTCACGGCAGTCGCGTCCAAGGACGGGGAAAATCAGTCCGGCTTTTACGGCCCCGGCGGCGGTATGGGCATCGAGCTTTTTGAAACGATCTCGCCCACTGCTGTCGGCAAGCGTGCCGCAAGGCAGGCGCTGACAAATCTTTCCGCCATTTACTGCCCCGCGGGGCAAATGACCGTGGCGATCGAAAACGGCTTTGGCGGCGTCATTTTTCACGAGGCGTGCGGCCACTCGCTTGAAGCCACCTCGGTCGGCATCGGCGCTTCGCAAATGGCGGGGAAATTAGGACAGCAGATCGCAAATCCCAAGGTGACCGCCATTGACGACGGCACGATACCGCACGGTTGGGGATCCTTTTCGATCGACGATGAGGGCAACCCTGCCTCGCGCACGGTGCTGATCGAAAACGGCATTTTGAAAAATTATATGATCGATCGCCTC
Organism: Clostridia bacterium; assembly: GCA_017624795.1. Taxonomy (GTDB): domain Bacteria; phylum Bacillota; class Clostridia; order Oscillospirales; family CAG-272; genus Firm-07. The sequence continues at coordinate 1,292 of JAGAMJ010000154.1, read as the reverse complement.
GGCTCTCGCCGTATGGGAATGCCCATGACAGGCAACAGCCGCCGCGAAAATTACACCTATGAGCCCACCTCCCGTATGACCAACACCTTTATCGACAACGGTCCTGATAAAAACGAGGATATCATTGCTTCGATCGAGTACGGACTTTACGCAAAGGAAATGGGGGGCGGATCGGTAAACCCTCTCACGGGTGAGTTCAACTTCGCCGTGAAGGAGGGGTATCTGGTCCGCAACGGTAAGATCTGCGAGCCGGTTCGCGGCGCATCGCTGATCGGCACGGGGGCACAGATCTTGCAGGATATTGACATGGTGGGGCAAAATCTTGCCACAGGGCAGGGCGTGTGCGGCTCGTCAAGCGGCAGCGTGCCCACGGACGTTGGGCAGCCGCTCATTCGCGTGAAAAAGATCACGGTGGGAGGTCGCTCATGAATTTTGAAAAAATAAAGGAAATTTTATTTGAGCAAGCTTCGCTTTCGGGGCTTTGCGATTATGACGTTTATTTCCGTATGGCAAGCGATACTGCTGCCGAAGCGTTGAATAAAGAGCTTTCTTCCTGCACCTTTGGCGTTTCGGGCGGCGTTTCTTTCCGTTGCGCCGTGAACGGGCGCATCGGCTCGGCGTCCACGCAGTGTCTTGAAGAAAAGGAGCTGATCGCCCTGGTGCCGCGCGCCATCGCCAATGCAGGGGTGATCGACGTCGATGAGGAGCCCATCTTTTTTGAGGGCTCGGACAAAGCGGCGTACAAACGCGTTGAAAAGCCCGTTTCAAAGCTGCCCGAAGCGTCGGAGCTGCGCCGTGCGGTCATGGATCTGCAAGAGCAGCTGTACGCTGCAAGCGAGTTGATGACCGATGGCACCACGTCGGCGGCAGGGGCGGCGAATATCACGGTATCTCTCGCTAATTCCAAGGGATTGACGCTTTCGCACAGGGCGGGTATGCGCTACACCTATGCCGAGGCGATCATCAGCGATGGGGGAGAGCCCTCGTTCGGCACGGCGTTCGCGCCCTCTCTTGATGCGAGTGCCGATCTTGCAAAGAAAGCGACCGATGAAGCCCTAGCCCGTCTTGGCGCGGTGGGCGTGAAAACAGGACGCTATGACGTGATCTTCTGTGCAAAGCAGGTGCGTGCGCTGCTCGGTGCCTTTGCCGGCATTTTCAGCGGCAAGAACGCCTTGCTTGGGCTGTCGCTGCTTGCGGGCAAGGAGGGGCAGAGCGTTGCCTCTGACCGCCTGACGGTCATTGACGATCCCTTTTATACAGAGAACACGATGCAAATGCCCTTTGACGCAGAG
>JAGAMJ010000153.1 GCA_017624795.1 Clostridia bacterium | reverse complement strand
GAAGAAGCAAGCGATGCTGTTAAAAAGTACCTTTGATATAAAAGAACTCCCGAAGCGTATGCTTCGGGAGTTCTTTTTTATTTTTCTGTGTGGCGTTTTGAAAGGAGCAAGCAGCCAAGGCAGAGCAAATACCCAAGAAAACAGGGGATAAAAACAAGAAGAAGCGCATAAAGAAGCAAAACGGGGATGTCACCGACAGAAAAGCCGTATGCGAAACGAATAGAAAAAGAGATCTCGTCGATCACGTGAGAAATCAAACGAAGCACCGCAACCGCGACCATGCTCCAAAAGGCAGCTCGCTGCAAGGGATTAATGCGGCTGAATAGCTTGCGAAATGGGAAAAATTCAACGCGCGGTGCAAATTCTTTTCCAAGTGTGGCAGCCGCGTTTTTGAGCTTTCGCTCTTCGTCTTGCCGCGACGTGATCCAGCGATGGGAAAGAAAGATCAAAAGCGCAAGCTCGGCGATCTCGATCAAAAGCGACACAAAAAAAGACGTAAAATCAGCGGTCAGATCAAGAGAGCCGCCGACGATCGAGATGGCGATGATCGACGCGGCGTATTTGAAAAGCAGCGCGCCGCCGATCAAAATGTAAAGGGGGAGGCATTTTTTTGCACTATAACGGTAAATACCGTAGATCAAAAAGGCGAAGCACGCGGAAATGCCAAGTATTTCGAACAGATTAAAGAATACGTCGACGATATCCCACAGGATCGTATCGCTTAAAACGATATCGGCGGAAAGAAATTGGTACAGTGGGGCGAGCACGCAGGCGTATATCACGTAGATGCCAAAGACCACAAGGGCCGGCAAACGCAGAGCTTTTCGTTCCATAGGAGCTCCTTTTTATGTTTTGATGATATCAATATCCTTATTATAACACAGTTGCTATGGAAATGCAAATTCTTTTGCATAAAAGCGGTGAATTTTTCATAGGATAAAAGAAAACATATGTTGAGGTATGCTGTGGAACATTATCCTGTGGATCATCAAACTTTAACTGATTTTTTAGCGGAAATTGCGGGACACGAGGCGGTAGAGGTCACCGTGCTGACACGCTCTATTCTTGGGCGCGAGATCCCACTGATCACGCTGGGAAAAGGGAAGCACGCGGCGCTTTACGTTGGGGCGCATCACGGCATGGAGGGTATCACCTGCGGCGTGTTGCTTGATTTTATTGCCGATTATATCAAGCAATATGAGAAAAAAGCGACGGTCTATGATTATTCGATGCAATATTTGTTTGAGAAACGGCGCATTTATATCGTGCCGATGCTCAATCCCGACGGCGTGGAATACGCGGTGCACGGCGTTGGCGAAAATAACCCTTTGCGCGAGCGCGTGATCAAAATGAATGGCGGCGAGGACTTTTCGAATTGGCAAGCCAACGCGCGAGGCGTGGATCTGAACCATAACTACGACGCGGGCTTTTTGGCATATAAAAGGAAGGAAGCGGAAGCAGGGATCGTGGGCGGCGCACCGACACGGTATAGCGGTGAATACCCCGAATCCGAGCCGGAAAGTGCGGCTTTGTGCCGTTTTCTTCGCTTTCAGCGACACGAGATCAAGGGTGTGCTGACGCTTCACACGCAAGGCGAGGAGATCTTTTGCAGCTGCGAGGATAACCTGACGGCAAAAACGATGTCGGTCGGGCGTGTGATCTCACGCTTTACGGGCTATCGCTTGGCGCGTCCCGAGGGGCTTGCCGCCTTTGGGGGACTGACGGATTGGTGCATCGCTTCGCTTTGCCGCCCTGCCTTCACGCTGGAATGCGGAAAAGGGAAAAATCCCTTGCCGCCCTCCCAGCGACCGCTGATCTACGAGCGCTTGCGGCGAACACTTTTCTCTTTTCCTTGTCTTGTATAGAGCAAAGGGCTGACTAAACGGTTTAGTCAGCCCTTTTTTGCTTATTGGTGATCGTCAAAGAAATTCATTTGCTCACCGTTTTTGGTTTGGTTATGGAAGGGGATCCCCAGATGCTCATATGCAAGACGGGTGACGCAGCGTCCGCGCGGCGTTCTGGAAAGGAATCCGATCTGCATCAAATACGGCTCGTAAACGTCTTCCAGCGTAATGGCTTCCTCGCCGATCGTGGCGGCAAGCGTTTCAAGGCCCACGGGACCGCCATCATAAAATTTAATGATGGATTTCAACATACGGCGGTCGACCTGATCAAGCCCCAGACCGTCGATTTCAAGCTGCTGTAAGGCGTAGTTGGCGATCTCGGAGGAGATCGAGCCGTCACCCTTGATCTGTGCAAAGTCGCGCACGCGTTTGAGCAGGCGGTTTGCGATTCGGGGCGTTCCTCTTGAACGCGAGGCGATCTCGATCGAGCCGTCCTCGGTGATATCCATTCCAAGGATCGAGGCACTGCGCTTGACGATGGTGGCAAGCTCCTCGGGGGTGTAAAGATCAAGCTTGAGAAGCACGCCAAAGCGGTCGCGCAAAGGGGTTGAAAGCTGTCCCGCGCGTGTGGTGGCACCGATCAAGGTGAATTTGGGCAGATCAATGCGAATGCTGCGTGCCGCGGGCCCTTTACCGATGATGATATCAAGCGCATAATCCTCCATCGCGGGATAAAGCACCTCCTCCACCGCACGGGAAAGGCGGTGGATCTCATCGATGAACAGCACGTCGCCGTCGGCGAGGTTCGTCAATAGGGCGGCAAGATCACCTTGTTTTTCAATGGCAGGTCCCGAGGTCACGCGGATATTCACGCCCATCTCGTTGGCGATGATATTGGAAAGCGTCGTTTTGCCAAGACCGGGAGGACCGTAGAGCAGCACGTGGTCAAGCGAATCGCCACGTTTTTTTGCGGCATCGATATAGACCTTCAGGTTTTCTTTGACTTTTTCCTGACCTACGTAATCCTCAAGGGTTTGAGGGCGCAGGGAATTGTCGGCACTTTCTCTGTCCTCACCTGTTTCGAAGGTCGAGAGAATACGGCTTTCAAAATCGAGATCGTTATTGCCAAAGTTCATGTCAGAACCGAAATCCATGTTCTCCTCCTCCTTATCTCATCAATTTTTTCAGTGCGGCACGAATGATATCCTCGGTACCCATTGTCGAGGTGTCTATGGTGTGCAGCACAGAAAGTATCTCGGTGCGGTTGTATCCAAGCACCAAAAGCGCCTCCTGCGCTTCGCTCATATTGCCGCCCGAAAGCACGGCAGAGGAAACAGAAGAAGCGGAAACGGGGGCGTCGCCAAACGTAGGGAGCGAGTCCTGTGCCATCATCTTGTCTTTGAGCTCTAAAATGATACGGGCGGCGGTCTTGGGACCGATGCCGTTGGCTTTGGCAATCGACTTTTTATCCTCGGTGCAAACGGCAAGCGCGAATTTTTCGGGCGTGAAGCACGAAAGGATCGCCATAGCTGCCTTGGGGCCAACACCAGATACGCCGGTCAGGAGCTTAAAGGTTTCCAGCTCCTGCTCGTCCCAAAAGCCAAAAAGCTCCATATCGTCCTCTCGTACAGCAAGATGGGTGAAAAGCTTGACCTCCTTGTTGCCGGCAGCGGCAGGGGAAAGTGCATCGTAGGTGCGGTCACTGACCGTCAGCTTGAAGCCGATGCCGCCTGCTTCGATCACAGCCAGACTCGGGCGTAATAGCGAAAGAGATCCGCTGATGAAATAAAACATAATACCTCCGTGATTTACCGTTAAATCGACAAAATAAGTAAAAAATGTCGCATTATATGGCAATAAATGTTGCGATAAAAGTATTAGCGCGAAGTGTCGGAAACGATCTTTTTGATTGCTATTTCCAGCTTGATGCGATCGATCTCCAGATCTCTGCCGCACGAAAGGCAGACGATACGGCAAATGCTTCCCACCCGCACGATGCGAAAATCGCGCTTGCCGCAAGGGTGCGTTTTTTTTAATTCCACCACCATATCGGGCAGCAGCTTCAATATTTCCACGTTCCGTCCTCCCTTGCCGCAAATACTTTCTTTCAGTATAACACATTTTGTCGAAGATGTAAATATTAAATTATATTTTTCAAAAATTATAAAAGCATTTGACGCGCGCGATAAAATATGATATAATCATAGAATAAACATTGAAAGTGTGGGAGCTTCT
>JAGAMJ010000018.1 GCA_017624795.1 Clostridia bacterium | reverse complement strand
GCTTTTTTCGACAGAATGCTGCCCGCTTTTTGCAAAAAACACAAGCTTTGACAGCACGCCGTGCACCGACGGAGCTCGGCACGCGCGTTTCGCTTCGAAGCTGCAAAGCTTTTCTTTTCCCGACGGCGTAAAGCGAGCGAAAGGGGGAGGGGACGAGCTGCTTTGACAGGTGTCGGGCGACCCTCTTTTTTTGCGCCGAAATTCGCCGTTTTTCGAGTGCCGCGAAAGTGAACGCGGTCGGCTGCCACGGAAAAAGGTGGGACAAACCCCACGCAAAAGTGAACTTTCTGTTAAATGTAGGTGCTTTTTGTGTGTTGTCAAAGTGTAGAAATTTGCCCTTCATTTTTGTGCATTATGCACACAAATTGAGAAGGGCGTGGCAAAACAAAAAACATTTGAGAACGGTAAGAAAAAAACACGGCGAGTAAATCCAATTTACCATTTAGGCGCTGCAAAAACACGTCTTGTTAAAAGTGACAAAAAAATGCAGAAAACAAGCGCCGAGAGATTTTTTACTTCAACGGAAGGTAAATTAAAATTACCGTCCAACGTAACAAGAGCATTGTCAAGTGTAAAAAATGCCGATTTTCAAAGGATCCTTATTGACTGAGCTCCCTCGCTTTGGTGAGGCGATCCACGTACGTGCGCCCTCTCGCGCGCATTATGCATGAGTTTTTTTGCTTGACTTTTCACATCGGTCCGTGATAAAATATTGCCATGTAAGCCCCCGTGCCTTTGGTGCGGGGGTGTGACTGCTTTTCATTCGCGTTTGGCAGGCCCTGCGCCTGCATTCCCTATACGCGCGTATGTACAGTCGCGCATTTGCGTGGCATCGCTCACGCACAATACAATACCAATGATCGCGTGTGGCGATCGAAGCAGAGGAGGAAGAACATGAAGAAAACGAAGTTCCATCGGTTGATTGCTTTGGTTCTGGCGTTTGTTTTTCTCTTTGGCAGCGCGTTGACGATCAACGCCGCAACCGAAGGGGGAGATGGCTCCACCACCGACAAGACCCTGGATGACATCAGAGAGCATCTGAATACTGTGACCTACGACAGCTATATGCTCACGTATGCAGATGTCGAGCGCGCAACCGCACCGATCCGCATATCCGGCGGGGACTATGCGGAGCTGAAGGGTATCACCGAAGAAGACGTTACGAAAATAGCGACGCAGGACGGCGAAGCGCTGTTTACGCCCTCCGTCGGTGCTGTAACCTGGAAGGTTCCTGCCGGTGCGATCACAAAGCCGACCAAATACAGCATCGTCGTTGAGTATATGCCCGACGGTGAGAAATCCACCGCGATCGAGCGTACGTTGAAGGTCAACGGCAAGCTGCCCTTTATCGAGGCGCGTTATTTGAGCTTGCCGAAGACCTGGCGATACAATTACGGCGTCGCAAAGGTCACCGATCCCAAGGGGGACTGCTCGGTCCAGCAATTGTACGAAGCGGCGATCGCGGCAGGGTTCCCGACTGACAGCGTGCGTATCGGCGGCTCGGATACCGGCGCTTGTGTGGAGATCGACCTCCCCGACGTCTGGACGCAGAGCATGGGCGATTACGTCAATCGCTATACCGTTCGCTTCTTTGAAACTGATAACAACAACAGCGAGATCCGCCCCACGATGGAGCAGGAGCTTGGCTGGTTTTCCTACGAGCTGCGTGACGCCGACGGCTTCTATGCCGAAACGCTTGAATTCGTGCTTGCGCCCGATGAGAACGGCGAGGTTTCGATCTCTCTGGAAGCGATCAGAGAGCCCGTGACCGTCAAGGCGATCGTGCTGATCCCCCATGAGGATCTGATCGATTACGAAACCTATCGCAAGCAGTTTGAGGGCGTTGAATCCGGCACTGACAAGATCTACATTCAGTCCGAATACATAAACGCCTCCTCTACTCAAAACGTCTATCCTCTTGAGGATCGCAGCGATGCGGCGAATATGCCCACCGACACCACCCGTACCCTGCTGAACACCATCGGCGGTGACAAGTGGCAGACCGTGGGGCAGTGGGTGCGCTATTCCTTTAAGGTGGAAAAGAGCGGTATGTACCACATCGCCACCCGCTACCGCCAGAACGTGCTGGACGGTATGTACGTTTGCCGTTCCTTGCGTATCGCAAGCAAGGGCGCTGACGTCGGCACCCTCGGCTATTACGATGGCGGTATCCCGTTCTACGAGGCATCGCAGATCCGCTTCAACTATTCCTCCGATTGGCAGTCTATGCTGCTCAATAACGGTTCCACCGACGAGGGCGGAAACCCGATCGCGTACGAGTTTTATTTTGAAGCGGGTGTTGAGTACACCGTTGAAATGGAGGTTACGCTCGGCTCCATGGGCGAGATCATTCGCCGCGTGGAGGAGATCCTGGACTCCATCAACAGTGACTACCTTTCTATCATCAAGCTGACGGGCACCTCCCCTGACGCAAATCGCGACTATAACTTCTTCACCGTTATGCCCGACGCTATGATCGATATGCTCAACCGCTCCGAGGAGCTGTATGAGCTTGCCGATCAGCTTGCAAAGGCAACGGGCGAGAAGAGCTCCAACGTGGCAACGCTTGAAAAGATCGCTTGGACCCTGAAGCGTATCGGTAGCAGTGAGGATGAGGTCGTCACGTATCTTGACCAGCTGAAAAGCTATATCGGTAGCTTGGGTACCTGGCTTGGAGATGCCAAGACACAGCCCTTGCAGCTGGACTACATCGTCATTCAGCCCACAAGCAGTGGGGAACTGCCCAAGGCAAAGGCGGGCTTCCTTGAAGCCATGTGGCACGAGATCAAGAGCTTCTTTATGTCCTTCTTCAGAAACTACGACAACATGAGCGCCGACGGCGAAGAGGGAACAGAGGCAGTCGACGTGTGGATCGCCACGGGACGTGACCAGGCGCAGGTGCTGCGTACCCTGATCACAAATGACTTCATGACGCAAAGCGCGCTTGGCACGGCGGTTAATCTGAAATTGATCAATGGCGGTGCACTGCTGCCTTCGGTCTTGGCGGGCATTGGCCCCGACGTTTACATCGGCGTTGGTGAGGGTACTGTTATTAACTACGCGATCCGCGGCGCGTTGCTTCCCATTGAAAAGATGGAGGGCTTTGCCGAGTATGCACTTGAATATGAGGTAGACAAAGAAACCTTCAAAAAGATCTACGACGAAAACGGCAACCCCATCAGAAACGAGAATGCTCAGTTCAACGAGGCGGCAATGCTGGTGCTTGGCCTTGAGGATGCCGAAAATGTGTTCCATTATTACGGCTTACCGATATCCCAGGATTTCAGCATGATGTTCGTGCGTGATGATATCCTTGCTGATCTTGGCATCGAGATTCCCAGGACTTGGGACGACGTGCTTGCTGCTGTTCCTGTTCTGCAAGCGAACAACATGGAGATCGGCATGCATAAAAATTACAATCTCTACCTGTACCAAATGGGCGGAGAGCTGTTTGCTGACGGCGGCATGCGTATCAATCTTGATTCCAATCTGGCGCTTGAGGCCTTTGAAACCATGTGCAACAACTTTACTATGTATTCCTTCCCCGTTAGCTATAACTTCGCAAACCGCTTCCGTACCGGTGAAATGCCGATCGGCTTTGGCGATTACAACGATACGTATAATCAGATGACGGTGTTTGCAACCGAGATCAAGGGCCTTTGGGAGTTCCTTCCCATGCCCGGTATCGAGCACACCCGTGAGGACGGCACGACCTACATCAACAACGTGTCGGTTGCAACGACCACTGCTATTTGTATGATGAACGGCTGCGACCAGGCGGAAAAAGCTTGGGAGTTTATGAAATGGTACACAGGTGCCGATTGTCAGGTCAAGTATTCCAACGAGATGGTTGCGCTTCTCGGTCCCTCCGCAAAGCCCGCGTGTGCAAACATCAACGCTTTGCAGCAAATGCCTTGGACCGCCGAGGAGTATAAGCAGATCGCATATCAGTTCAACAACCTGGCATCGATTCCCGATTACCCCGGCACTTATATCATCGGGCGTTACACCAACTTTGCTTTCCTTGCCGCGTACAACGATAATGCGGATCCGGTCGACGAATTGCTTGGTTATATTTCCACGATCAACAAGGAGATCACCCGCAAGCGTGCTGAGTTTGGACTTGAAACGCTTGAACTCGGTCAGACGCTTGCAGAAAAGCGCTTGCTTCAAGTCGAGCAGGCATACGCTGCTGATATCGAAGATATGGATCAGGGCAAGATCGATGCCGCGGCCTTTGCTGTCGATATCATGAATAACGGTATTGAGGACGTGGATTCTGTGGCACTGTCCAACGCGGCAGATGCTTTTGCGGCTGTTGACGCAACGGCGTTTGCAGCAACGATCACGGCGCTTCGCAATGCTGTCACCGTGTTGTTGAACCGTAGATAAGACGGCCACTATTAACTAATAAGGAGAGAAAAGCACATGTCAAAGAAAAAAGCGGTGATCCGCTCGGACATGACGCGCGCGCAATGGACGTGGAATGAGATGAAGAAAAATAAGGTCGCTTACCTGATGGTGGCACCCTATATGCTTCTTTTCACTCTTTTCACGGCCATCCCGGTGCTGTTGTCTTTGGGAGTCAGTTTCACAGACTTTAATATGTTACAGATGCCGAATTTCATATTTTTTGATAACTACATTCGGCTCTTTCTTGACGACGATATCTTTTTGATCGCTTGCAAGAATACTTTGATCTTTGCCGTTATCGTAGGACCTGCGTCCTACTTGATGTCCTTGATGGTGGCGTGGTTCATCAACGAGCTGCCCCCCAAGATCCGTGCCGTGGTGACGCTGGTCTTCTACGCGCCCTCTATTTCCGGTCAGGTCTACCTGATCTGGGGTACGCTGTTCTCGGGTGACGCATATGGCTGGGTAAACGGTACGCTGCTCAACCTCGGTTTGATCAGCTCGCCCATTCAGTGGTTCCAGGACGCCGACTACATCATGCCGCTGTGTATCGTGGTCGCGCTGTGGACCTCGCTTGGTACGTCCTTCCTGTCCTTTATCGCGGGCTTGCAGGGCATTGTCCGCGCGATGTTTGAGGCGGGCGCCGTTGACGGCATCAAGAGCCGTTGGCAGGAGCTTTGGTACATCACGCTGCCTTCGATGAAGCCGCAGCTGATGTTCGGCGCGGTGCTGTCGATCACGGGCGCGTTTGGATTTGGCGGCGTTGTGACCGCGCTTTGCGGCTTCCCGTCCGTGGACTATGCGGCACATACCATTACGCACCACCTGGATGACTACGGTGGAGCGCGCTTTGAAACCGGTTATGCTTCGGCGATCTCAATGGTGCTGTTCATCATTCAGGTCGGCGCTAACAAGCTGATCGTAAAACTTCTTTCGAAGGTGGGCAATTGATATGGCAAAAAAACTTCGTGTAAGAGGCCATAAGGTCGTTTTGAATCGCTCCGCCGGCGGTGATACGGGTATTACCATCGTTCTGGCGCTTTTGGGTGTATTCATGTTCTTGCCCATGGTCTACGTTGTGATGCAATCACTCAAACCCTTGGACGAACTTTGGATGTTCCCCCCTCGTTTCTTCGTACGTAATCCCACCTTTAAGAATTACAGGGATCTGTTTTCCTTGATGGACACCTCTTGGGTCCCGTTCTCCCGCTACATTTTCAACACGGTCTTCGTTGCCGTAGCCGGTACCTTCGGTCACTTGTTCCTTGCCTCTATTGCGGCGTATGCCATGGCAAAGATCAAGTTCCCGGGCGGAAATGCGATGTTCAGATTTGTTCGTATTTCCCTGATGTTCCAATCTACGGTTTCGGGCATTACCTCGTTTATTTTGATGACGATGCTTGGCTGGGTCGATACCTATTGGGCACTGATCGTTCCCGCGTGGTGCTCCACGCTCGGTCTTTACCTGATGCGACAGTTCATGCAGACCAACGTAGCCGACTCGGTGCTGGAATCGGCACGCTTGGACGGTGCCTCTGAGCTTAGGACCTTCTGGACGATCGCGATGCCCATGGTCAAGCCCGCTTGGCTGACGTTGATCATTTACTCGTTCCAGGGGTTGTGGAACCAAGGTGCCTCGGTCTACATTCATTCCGAGCAGCTGAAATCCTTCAACTACGCGATCGGTCAGATCATGGCGGGCGGTATCAAGCGTGCCGGTGCGGGTGCCGCATCCACGGTGATTATGATGTTAGTGCCTATCGCGGTATTCGTGATCTCGCAGTCCAACATCATTGAAACCATGGGCTCGTCCGGTATGAAAGACTAAGGAGGGGAAAACAGTGAAAAAGTTTATATCGGCTTTAAGCTTGCTATTCGTCCTCCTGATGGTCGTATCCATTCCGGTCGGCGCGGCTGAGGCATATCAGACCTACACCTATTCGATCGACGGCAACGCGCTGTATTCGCCCGACGCGTATGAAGCGCACGTCACGCTTTCGACCGAAAAAATGGGACTTACAACGGCGCTGAACAGCGCAAAGGATATCGTGACCGATGCGTCGGGCAACGTCTATATTGCCGACACCGGTAACAGCCGTATCCTGGTATTCGACAAATATTATAATTTTCAACAGGAGATCAAGGATTTCCGTAACGATCAGCAGATCAAGGACTATTTTTCCAAGCCGCAGGGTATCTTCGTGACCGAGGACCGCTACGTCGAGGGGGAATTGAAGCCCGGCAAGATCTATGTTTGCGATACCGAAGCAAGCCGTATCGTGACCTTTGTGAAAAAGGACGGCGTCTGGTCGTTTAACAGCATCATCGGTGCGCCGGAATCCAGTCTGTTCGATGAGGACGCGATCTATTGGCCTGTCGCTTTGGCAGTCGATGCTCACGACCGTCTTTTCGTGGTTTCCAGCGAAACCAAAGAGGGTATCATCGTCATGACCGATCAAGGCGACTTTACCGGCTTTATCGGCGCGCAGCAGTCTGCCGGCTCTGTTTGGAGCCAGATCTGGTCGCGCTTCCAATCGCAGGAGCAGCGCGATGCGGCAATTCAGGTCATTTCTTATCCTTATAATAATATTGCGATCAACAAGGACGGACTGATCTACGCTACGATCTATGCAACCGAGCTGGAAGGGCAGATGGAAAGCGCGGTACTCGAAGCAAGCACTGCGGGCACTTACGCACCCTGTAAGCTGCTCAACCCCTCCGGTGCTGAGATCATGCGCCGCAACGGCTTCTGGCCTCCCGCGGGCGAGATCGATCTTCGAAATATGCAGATCAAGGCGTATGACGGCGTTTCGATCATTAAGGACGTCGCCTGCGGCCCCGAGCAGACCTGGACGATCGTCGATACCAAGCGTAATAAGCTTTATACCTACGATTACGACGGCAATCTGCTTTTTGCCTTCGGCGATTCGGGCACGCAGCTCGGTAATATGAATAATATCCAGTCGATCGTCTATCAAGGCGATAAGCTGATCGTTCTCTTTGGCGGTACCGTGCAAAACATCACGGTCTTTAAGCGCACTGAATACGGCGATATCCTGATCCAGGCACTGCGTCATCAGAACGAGCGTCAGTACGACCTTGCCGTTGAGGACTGGAAAGAGATCCTGATGCGTAACTCCAACTACGATGCAGCGTACGTCGGTATCGGCGAGGCGCTGTTCCGTACGGGCGATTACGAGGAAGCTCTGGAATATTACAAGACCGCATACGATATTGAAAACTATTCCGAGGCGTACAAGGAATTGCGTAAGGAATGGATGGCTCGCTTCTTCGTTCTGATCCCGATCATTATCGTGGTGCTTTTCGTCCTGATCGTGAAGGGACTTGGCCGTGCAGGCAAGATCAACGCAAGGGTTGCCGTTTCGGGCAAGAAGCCCACGTTCAAGGAAGAGCTCGTTTACGTCTTCCATATCATGTTCCATCCGTTTGACGGATTTTACGATCTCAAACACGAAAAACGCGGATCGGTCCGTGCGGCACTGACCTTTATGGTGTTGGCGGTCGTGGCGCTGTTCTACCGTAGCGTCGGTAGCGGATACGTGATGAACCCCCGTGGGAAGTATTCCACGATCTTCATGCAGTTCTTGGTCATCTTTGTACCCGTATTGCTGTTCGCCGTGGCAAACTGGTGTCTGACGACGCTGTTTGACGGCGAGGGAAGCTTCAAGGATATTTTCATTGCCATTGGATATTCGGTCCTTCCCATTCCGCTCACAGTGATCCCCACCACCCTGATGTCGAACTTTATGGTCAGCTCGGAGATCAACGTTCTGACGCTGTTCACCACGCTCGGCTTCATTTGGACGGGCTTCCTGATCTTCTTTGGAATGATGGTGACGCACGACTATACCATGAGCAAGAATCTGGTCACGACGCTTGGAACCATTGTGGGCATGGTGTTTATCATGTTCCTTGGTATTCTGTTTACCTCTTTGGTCATGGATATAATGACCTTCGTTACTGATATCACTTCCGAGATCAATTATCGATTGTAAGCGCAGAAAGGAGAAAAAAATGAAAATAAAACTGCTATCGCGGTTGCTTTGCGCGCTCTTATCTGTGCTGATGCTGGTGTGCATGATCCCCGCAATCACGGTGTCCGCCTCTACGACACAGGCGCCCGCCTTGGATCCGGAGATCGACTATACCAGAGTGGAGTATGAGAGTGCCGAGGCGAGATTTGAAGCCATGACGCCTATGTATGACAACGGCGAATATTCGCTTCGTTGTGATACGTTGCTTGGTATCGTGGCATATCGCAAGAACGCAACGGGAGAGATCCTGTTTACCAATCCCTGGGATATGAACGCGGAAAGTAGCTCGACCCCCCGCAGCAAGCTGATGTCCCAGATCACTTTGAGCTATACCGGACGAAAGTCCGGCACCTATAACAGCTTTGACAACGCTGTTATGAAGGGGCAGATCTCCGTGAAGCCTATCAAGGGCGGATTGCGTGTGGAATACGTGATCGGTGAGCCATCGGCGCGTGTTCTGCTTCCCAAGCAGATCGAGCGTGCTACCTTTGAAGAAAAGATCCTGATCCCGCTTTCCGAACAGGCACCTTCGCGTGACTACTTGAAGTTCTATACCTATTACAACAAGATGTTCTATGCCAGCTACATGGAAGAGGGCAAGACAGAAATGGCGGAGGCCATTGCAAAGGAGCCGGCTTTTGCAGTCACCAAAAAGAAGTATATCGATATGTACGTGCTGCAAGGCGATATTACGGACAAGGATATGCGAGAGCTGGAGGAGATGATCCTGGAATATTGCCCCGACTACAACTACGAGGAAATGGATAACGACCACGATTACGTAGAGTACGTCGAGGAAGCCACGTCGCCTTGCGTGTTCAAGATGGCGTTGGAATACACGCTTGATGAGCACGGACTTGTCGTGACCTTGCCCGCGAACGGTATGCGTTATGACGAAACCGCCTACCGTGTGACCGATCTGAACGTGCTGCCTTATATGGGCGCGTGCGAGAAGACCAACGACGGATATTCCTTTATCCCCGACGGCTCGGGCACACTGTTTTCCTTGAACCAGGCGATCAGCGGATACAATTATCGCGTATACGGTAATGACTTCTCGCTGGGAGATATTTCCGACGCGCATAACCAAACGATCCGTATGCCTGTATTCGGTCAGGTCGAAACCGAGGTGCTGGAGGACGGCACCAAGGGATCCAGCCGCGGATACCTCGCGATCATTGAAGAGGGTGATGCGCTGGCTTCCATCGAGGTCAATCACCTGGCAAGTGAGCATTTCACCTCGATCATACCCTCCTTTGTCACCCGACAGTCCGACACGGCAAGCAAGGGTGAATGGAGCGTGTATGCAAGCCGTCGCTACGTAGAGGATTATCAGATCCGCTACATCATGCTTTCTGATGATACCAAGGCAGCAAATGCAGGTCTTTCCAACTATTATGAATGTTCTTGGATGGGTATGGCATTTGCTTACCGTGACTATCTGGAAGCTACCAAGGAGGGATATCAACGCCTGACCTTAGAAAACACGGAAAAGGATATCCCGCTTTACATTGAAACCTTTGGCTGTATGGACGCACTGAAAAAGGTGCTTTCCATGCCCGTGACCGTTTCTGTGCCCTTGACGACCTTTGAGGACGTTGCCACCATGTATGATTACTTGGCGGGCGCGGGCGTGACCAATGTCAATTTCAAAATGACGGGCTACGCCAACGGCGGTATGTATTCCGACGTTCCCTATAAGCTCAAATGGGAAAGCGCCGTGGGCGGCAAATCCGGCTTTGAG
>JAGAMJ010000152.1 GCA_017624795.1 Clostridia bacterium | reverse complement strand
CGGTCACCACCACAGACGAGCTGATCCCCTCGTGCGAGACCTCGTCCTATCGCTCCAACCCCTAACGCCTGTCCGAGTTCGCGCTCTCGCGCCGTTGCCCCACCTACGTGGCACGCTCCAAGGCGGTCGCCGCTGACGAGGCAGCACGCCGTGAGGGTAACGTGTCGGACAAGATCAAATTCGCGCTTTCCAAGGTCGGCGACGCCAAGGCGCTTGCGCCCGTGACGCAGTTCGGCTCCTGCGTGTTCGCAAACAAGCCCGGTGACGGCTCGGCACGCGAGCAGGCGGCATCCTGCCAAAAGGTGCTTGGCGGCTTTGCCAACATCTGCTACGAATTTGCCACCAAGCGCTATCGCTCCAACTGCATCAACTGGGGTATTCTGCCCTTTACGCTTGATAAAGACACCGAATTCTCGTATACGGAGGGCGATTTTGTTTACATTCCCGACGTGAGAAGCGGTATCGCTTCGGGCAAGGAGGTCTTCGAAGCAAAGGTCATTCGCGCAAACGGCGTGACCGAGGATATCACCCTTTACGTGAAGGGACTCACCGAAAACGAGAAGGAGATCATTTTGCGCGGTTGCCTGATGAACTACTACGCGGCGCAAAACAAATAACCCTTTTTGAGATCCATTTTTGTCACACATTTTCATGATTCGGAGGTATTGAATATGGAAAAGATCAAAATGACAACGCCGCTGGTCGAAATGGACGGCGACGAAATGACACGTGTGCTTTGGCAAATGATCAAGGACGAGCTGCTGCTGCCCTTTGTCGACCTGAAAACCGAGTACTACGACCTCGGTCTGCCCGAGCGCGAAAAAACCAAGGACAAGGTCACCTTTGAAAGCGCTTACGCCACCCAGAAATACGGTGTAGCGGTCAAGTGCGCGACCATCACCCCTAACAAGCAGCGCGTGGAGGAATATAACCTTTCCGAGATGTGGAAGTCGCCCAACGGTACGATCCGCGCGATCCTGGACGGCACGGTATTCCGCGCGCCCATTCTGATCGATTCGATCCGCCCCGCCGTGCGCAATTGGAAAAAGCCCATCACCATCGCCCGTCATGCCTACGGCGACATTTATAAGGCGACCGAGTATCGTGTGCCCACTGAGGGCAAGGCAGAGCTGGTCTTTACCGATAAGGACGGCAACGAGTCCTTCCGTCAAACCGTTTACGACTTTGAGTGCGCGGGCGTATTACAGGGCTCCTATAACAAGGATAGCTCGATCCGCTCCTTCGCACACTCCTGCTTCCAATATGCGCTTGACACCAAGCAGGATCTTTGGTTCTCGACCAAGGATACCATCTCCAAGCAGTACGATCAGACCTTTAAGCTGATCTTCCAGGAGATCTACGATGCCGACTACAAGGCAAAATTCGAGCAAGCGGGTATTACCTATTTCTACACGCTGATCGATGACGCGGTCGCTCGTGTCATTCGCTCCAAGGGTGGCTTTATCTGGGCTTGCAAGAACTACGACGGCGATGTGATGAGCGACATGGTTTCCACCGCCTTCGGCTCGCTTGCGATGATGACCTCGGTTTTGGTTTCCCCCGACGGAAAGTACGAATACGAGGCGGCTCACGGCACTGTGACCAGACACTATTACCGCTACCTCAAAGGCGAGGAGACCTCTACCAACCCCATCGCCACCATCTACGCGTGGAGCGGTGCGCTGCGCAAGCGCGGCGAGCTGGACGGTCTTGCAGACCTTGTGCGCTTTGCCGATGCGTTGGAAGGCGCTTGCATCGATACGCTGAACGACGGCGTTATGACAAAGGACCTGATCGGTCTTGTGGTCGAGGGCACGAAGGTGACCTCCGCCACCTCCCGCGAGTTCATTCTCGCCATTAAGGAACGCCTTGCAAAGCGCTTGGCTTGATCGAAGATCAACAAGTAAAAATCGCCTGCGGCAATTGCCGCAGGCGATTTTTGATAACCGTTATTGATTTTTGATTACACGGCGGGGGTTACGTAAAACGCGTTGGTTCCAATAGCGTTATCGGGAAGCGCGGGCTTCACCACGCTTGCACATTCCGTAAAAGCATACTCACCGATCCCCGTGAGGGTGGTGGGGAACGCGGATACCGTCAGTGCCGCACAGCCGCAGAACGCAAACTTTTCGATCTTTTCAAGCTGCGTGCTCCACGTGACGGTCGTCAGCTTCACGCAGTTCATAAACATATACTCACCAATCACCTTTACGGCATCGGGCAAAGCGATCGAGGTCAGACTCGCACAGCCGACGAAGGCGCTGTCGCCGATCTCGGTCACGGTGGCGGGGATCGCGACCGTAACGAGTGCCGAGCAGCCGGCAAATGTCGCCTTACCGATCGAAATGAGGTTTGCGGGCATCAAAACAGATGTCAAGGCACTGCATTTTGCAAATGCCTGATCGCCGATCTCGGTCACGCTTTCGGGAATGGCAACGCCTGTCAGATTGGTCATATGATAGAAGGCACGGTCGTCGATCCTGGTAACAGGGCGGTCGTCGATCACGGAAGGGATCGTGATGGCATGCAACGCATCATCGGCTTCAAAGCCAATGATAGCGACTTCGTCACCGCGAAGATATTCATAGGTAAAGCGGTCGTTAAAGTCCCCTTCTGCGACGTAGACCTTATCGTTGTTTTCGACGGTCATATTCACGCCGCTCTCATCATCTTCTTCGATCTGCTCTTTATTGCAGGCAACAAGCGTGCAAAGCAACAAGAGCGCCAACATCAACGCAAGAATTCTTTTCATTTTGATCTCTCCTTTTACAAGGTTAACACAGGATACATTTCATATTATACCTTATTTTCACACCGATGTCAAGTCAAAAGAGCCAAAGACGTTCACCTTTTCACACTCCAAAAGTTAATTTTTATCTTTTCTGCGATCAGATCTGATTTTCGCCGCGCGTTCCTTGACAAGAAAAGCCCCTCTCTGCTATAATAAAAGCAGTATTGGGAAAGGAGGTGCGCGCATGGACGCAAGGCAAAACAAAAGCATTTCCTCGCTGCGTGGGGTGGGACCTGCCAAGGCGGCGGCATATGCAAAATTGGGCATCAGGACGACGACCGATCTGCTTTACCATTTTCCGCGAAGCTATGAAAACCGCGGCGACGTGCATTCGCTTGACGAGGCGCCTGCCGACTGCCGCACGGCGGTCATTTTGACCGTTGGCTCCGAGCCGCGCAGTGCCCGTATCCGCGGACGCATGACGCTGCTCAAATTCCGCGCCTTCGATGAAAGCGGCGTTTGCGAGATCACGTATTTCAATCAAGATTATCTCAAACACGTTTTCACACTTGGCTCCACCTTCCGCTTTTACGGTAAGGTGCAGCGCAAGGCAAAGCGCTTTTCCATGACCTCCCCCGAAGCAGAGCCCCTGGACGAAAACGTTCCGCTGCCTGACCTTTTACCTGTTTACCGCTTATCCGACGGGCTTTCCCCAAAGCAGGTGATCTCTAACGTGCAAGCGGTGATGGCGGAGGCGGCGCTTATGGAGGATCCCTTGCCCGAGCAGATCCGTGTCGCCGAAAAGCTTTCCACCCTTGCCTTTGCGCTGCGGAATATTCACAATCCCACCGATTACCTGTCGCTTGCCGCGGCAAAAAAGCGACTGATCTTTGACGAATTCTTCATTTTTGCGCTGGGCCTTTCCCTGACAAAGCAAAAAAACAAGGAAACGGGTGCGCCTATCTGTGACAAAAACGATATTTCCCCTCTCTTAAAGCAGCTCCCCTATCAGATGACGGGCGCGCAAGCGCGCACCATTGACGAGATCTGCACCGATATGGCAAAAGAAACGCCCATGAGCCGTGTCATCGTGGGCGACGTTGGCTGTGGCAAGACTGTGTGTGCCGCCGCTGCGATGCTTGTCGCCGTACAAAGCGGCAGGCAAGCCGCACTGATGGCGCCGACCGAAATTCTGGCACGCCAGCATTATGAGGACCTTTATTCCCTCTTTGATGCGATGGGGATCCGAGTGGAATTGCTGATCGGCGCCACAACGGCTGCCAAAAAGCGCTCTATCAAGGAAGCGCTGCAATCGGGCAAGCTCCCTATCGTGATCGGTACGCAGGCGTTGCTTTCCGACGGGGTGGAATTTGCTGCCCCGGGGCTCATCGTCACCGACGAGCAGCACCGTTTCGGCGTGCGCCAGCGGGCGATCCTTTCAGAAAAAAACGAGCACGCGCACATGCTTGTCATGAGTGCAACACCCATTCCGCGCTCACTTGCCTTAGCGCTTTACGGTGACCTTGATCTTTCCCGTATCGACGAAATGCCAAAAGGCCGCCAGCAGGTGGATACCTTTGTGGTGGGCGAGGACTACCGTGAGCGTCTGCACGCCTTTATGCAAAAGCTTTGCGACGAGGGCGGTCAGTGCTACGTGGTCTGCCCCGCAGTTGAGGAACGCGACGCCGAGATCGACGAGCTGCTGCTGGACGAGATCGGTGAATCGGCACCCGTGACCGATACCCGTCCCCCGTTAAAGGCAGCCGTACAGTATGCCAAAGATCTGCAAGCAGCGCTTCCCCGTTTGTCGGTCGCCTTTGTGCACGGCAAAATGAAAAGCAAGGAAAAAGAAAAGATCATGGCGGATTTTGCCGCGGGCAAGGTCGATATTCTTGTTTCCACCACCGTCATTGAGGTCGGTGTCAACGTGCCCAATGCTTGCCTTATGGTCGTGGAAAACGCCGAACGGTTCGGCCTTTCGCAGCTTCATCAGCTTCGCGGACGTGTGGGACGCGGCACGCGCAAGTCCTACTGCGTTCTGGTTTCGGACACCCAAAAGGACGGTGACACCACAGCGGCAAAACGCCTTTCGACGATGCACTCGGTCCACGACGGCTTTGCCATCGCTGAAAAGGACCTGGCACTGCGCGGTCCCGGCGACTTCCTGTCGGGAACGGACAGCGATACCATTCGCCAAAGCGGCGGGGTGCGCTTCCGCCTTGCTGCCCTTTGTGACGACACGGGACTTCTCACTGCCGCCTTCCAAAGAGCGAGAGAGCTGATCGCCACCGACAGCGATCTTTCCGCTCACCCCCACTTGCGTGAAACGGTAAACGCTATGTTTACCCTGAACGCCGACACCATCAGTTAACGCTATGACTGTATACGTGTTAGAGCTCGGGGCGCTGTGCGAGAAGGACGTTGACGCGTTGTTTGACACCCTGCCGCCCTTTCGAAAAAAAGAAGCCGTGCGCTACCGCCATCGCGAGGGGTTCACGCAATCGGTAGTGGGCTTTTGCCTTGTGCGCTATGCCTTAAAGCAATTGGACCAAAAGGTCAACGCCGATGCGTGGTCGATCGCCGAAAACGGTAAGCCGTACCTTGCCACGGGCGCACCGTTTTTCAACCTGACGCACACCGCGCACTGCGTGGCGGTTGCCGTTTCAAAGCGGTGCGAGGTCGGCATTGACATCGAACAGATCAAACCCCGTTCGACCGGGTTTACCAAACGCTTTTATTCGGCACAGGAGCAAAGCGCCATTCAAGCTTCGCCCGATCCCACAAGCGAAGCGATCCGCCTTTGGAGCGCCAAGGAAGCCGAAGCAAAGCGCAGCGGCAAGGGTATTGCAAGGGACACGCGCGAGATCCCCTTGGAAACGGTACAAAGCGTTCCCGTGACGGTTGGCGGTGTTCCGCATTGGCTGTCGGTTTCCCCTGCAAAGGAAACGCCCCAGATCGTTTGGGTGGATAAGGAAAAGTTACTTTCCGTGTGAATAACAAAAGAGCTCCCGACGTTGTCGGGAGCTCTTTTGATTACTTTTTATCATGTGCCAAAAATTGGCGCGTCTTCTCGCTTTGAGGATTGCCAAACACCTCGTCGGGCGTTCCCTGCTCCTCGATGACACCGTCCGCCATGAAGATCACCTTGTCCGATACGTTTCTTGCGAATTCCATCTCATGGGTGACGATGATCATGGTGCGGTTCTCGTCACGCAAGGAACGGATCACACGAAGCACCTCCTCGGTCAGCTCAGGGTCAAGGGCAGAGGTCGGCTCGTCAAAGCAAAGCACCTCGGGATCCAGCATCAAAGCTCTGGCGATCGCCACGCGTTGACACTGTCCACCCGACAGCTGGCACGGGTATTGCCCCGCCTTATCGGACAGCTCCATACGGGAAAGGATCGCGTCCGCACGATCCGAGATCTCTTTCATCTCGGCTTCCACAACGTCGCGGTTTTTGTGCAACCGTTGTGCCTTTAACCGCTCCTTTGCCTGCAACTCAGCCGCCAGGGTGAGGTTCCCCTTTGCCGTATACTGCGGGAAAAGATTAAAGGATTGAAACACCAAGCCGAAATGCAAACGGCGGCGGCGCAGCTCCTGCTCGGAGAGCTGATCCTCGCGCGCCTGCTTATCCATCACGGTCTCACCGCCAACGGCGATCTCGCCATCATCGGGCTTTTCTAAAAAGTTGATGCAACGCAGCAGCGTGGTCTTGCCACTGCCCGACGAACCGATGATGGAAAGGACCTGCCCTTTTTCCAAGGAAAAGTCGATCCCTTTCAGCACCTCGGTGTTGGCGAAGGATTTTTTGATATTCTTAACTTCCAAAAATGCCATAATTACACCTTGAAATAATCTAATTTCTTTTCCAGCTTGTTAAAAGCAATAGTCAAAAGACCGTTGAAAAGCAGGTAGAAGACACCCGCATAGAACAGCGGCCACAAAATGACCTCTTTATTGACGATCTGCTTGGCAACCGTAAACAGGTCTATGTGCACGACGACGCTGGCAAGCGCGGTATCCTTAACAAGCGTGATGATCTCATTGGACATAGGGGCG
>JAGAMJ010000151.1 GCA_017624795.1 Clostridia bacterium | reverse complement strand
GTGACCTTTGTGTGCTCCTCGGCGGTCAGCTCCACCCCCGACACCGCCCCCGCAAGGGGAAAGAGATCAAAAAGCGCGCCAAGCCCGTCGGCACGGGCGTCCTCGATCACCACCCCACCCGACGACAGCGTAATCCGCCCGTCGGCGCTCCGCCGCGCCTCGGTGCCCTTCAACGCCTCGGGCGCATAAAATGTGACTGTGACCTCGCGGCTCGTGCCATCAGCGGACGCTGCCTTTGCTTGCAGCAGCGCCGCGAACGACACCCCGTTCAGCGTCCCCTCGACCTCCGCCTCGAACGCGCCGCGAAAGGGCTCGAAATAGTCGGTATGCGGCGCACAAGCGGTAAAAAATGTGCCGAGCAAAAGCAAAACAAGCGCGATACAGGCAATTTTTGTCTTCACCTCTACCCCTCCCTGATTTTTTCTCAATTCTATGCAAGAAATTGCGAAAAAATGAGCAATTCGACTTGAAAACAGACAAAAATTGTGGTATCATAACAGAAAGGAGCGCTATGTATCAGTCCTGTTTTTCCCCGTACCGCGGCTTTGCCGCGCTGGATATCGGTGCGCTTGTCCGCAATTTTTGTCTGCTGCGCGAAAGGGCGCGCGAGGTCAACAAAAACGCGCGCGTCATCGCCGTGGTGAAGGCAAACGCCTACGGCCACGGTATGGCGGCGGTGCTGCCCGCCCTTGCGCGCGCGGGGTGCGATTTTTTTGCCGTTGCCACCCCCGACGAGGCGCTGGAAGCGCGGGGGCTTTGCAAGAGCGCCGACATTCTGGTGCTGGGCTACACACCCCCGAACCGCGCGCCGACGCTTGCCGCGGCAGGCATCACGCAAACGGTGTTTTCCGCCGCATACGGGGCGGCGCTATCCTCGGTGATGAGCGCCGTTAAGGCACGGCTCAAAATTCATTTGAAGATCGACGGCGGTATGTGCCGTCTTGGCTTTTCGCCCCGTGATGACGACGGGCTTTTGCAAACGCTGCGCCGTCGGGGACTTTTGCCGACGGGGCTTTATACCCATTTTCCGTCGGCAGACAGCGACACCGCCGCCACCGCGCTGGCGCTGCGGGCGTTTTGCGCCTGCCGCGATCGCCTCAAAGACGCGGGTTTTCCGCTGTTTTCTCACGCGGCGGCGTCTGCCGCCGCGCTGACGATGAGAGAAAGCGTGCTGGACGCGATCCGCGTCGGGATCGCGCTTTACGGTATTCCCCCAACCAAAACCGATCTCCCTCTGTCGCCCGTGCTGTCGCTGCACGCGCCGATCGTGCAGATCCGCACGGTAGAGGCGGGCACGCCGATCGGCTACGGCGGAGCTTTTGTGACAGAAAGGGCAAGCCGCATCGGCGTTTTGCCCATCGGCTATGCCGACGGCTTTCCAAGGGCGCTGTCGGGGCTTTCGGTCACGCTCACGCACGGGGACGAGGATCTTTCCGTTCCGCTTGTCGGCAGAGTGTGCATGGACCAGCTGATGCTGGATCTCACCGACACACCCGCGACGGTGGGCGACACGGTGTGTCTGTGGCGAGATGCCACCGAGATCGCCGCGCGTCTTTCGACCATTCCCTACGAGGTGCTGACCGCCCTGTCGCCCCGCCTTGCGAAGATAGAAAAAAGGAGCTTGCTATGATCGCTTTTTACGAAAACCGAACCGACGACCTGAGCTGCCGCGATTGCAGCGACGGAAACAGCCGTCTTCACTTCTCCGCCCATTTGCACTCACACCTTGAACTCGTGCTGTTCCTGGACGGGCGCTCCACCGCCTTTTGCGACACCGAGCGCGTGGATCTGCAAGCGGGGGACGCATTTATCACCTTCCCCAACCAGATCCACCGCTACAAGTCCTTTGACGAGGAACGCTATTACATCTTTTTGATCAACCCCGAGATCCTGCCCGAGCTTTCCTCGATCTTTTCGGATTTTATCCCCGCGTCGGCGCTGCTGCGCGGCGCGGCAAAGGACAAGGAGGTGCTTGCCCTTGCGAGGCACCTGATCGCCCTTGGCAACGACGACACCCCATTTGCAAGGTTCCGCCGCGGCGGCTATCTCTTGGCGCTGCTGGGTAAGCTGTTGTCCCTTATGGAATTAAACAAGACCTTGACGGGGGATTCCCACGCGCTCAAAGCGGTGGTCAATTTCTGCGCGCACAATTACACAAAGGAGCTCTCTCTTGCCCTTTTGGAGGAGGAGCTGCACATCAGCCGCTACTATATCTCGCACCTGTTCTCGGACAAGCTGAAAATGAGCTTTAACGACTATATCAACTCGCTGCGCGTGTCGTCGGCGTGTGCCTTTCTCAAAGCCAACGACCGCTCGATCACCGAGATCGGCAGTCTTGTGGGCTTTGGCACGCTGCGCACCTTCAACCGCGCCTTTTCAAAGCAAATGGGCCTGACGCCAAGCGAATACCGCCGCGTCAGCGGCTTTACCGATACGCCCTCTATCCACTCTATCCAATTGATCAAGAAAGGAACTGAACTATGAAACGCATCGCGTCCTTTTCGGTGGATCACGACAAGATCACACCCGGTATGTATATTTCGCGCATCGACGGGGACATCACCACCTTTGACCTACGCACCCGCACGCCAAACGGCGGCGATTATATGGACAGCCGCACCATGCACTCGGTCGAGCATATGCTTGCCACCCTGCTTCGAAACGGCGAGATCGGCGAGCAGGTGATCTATTTCGGCCCGATGGGCTGTCGGACGGGCTTTTACCTGCTCACGCGCGATCTTGCGCCCGAGGCCGTGAAAAACGCGCTGAAAAAGGCGCTTGCCGACACCGTCGCGCACAAGGGTGCCGTGTTCGGCGCGACGCGCAAGGAATGCGGCAATTATCTGGACCTTGATATTGACGACGCGAAACGCGAATGTGCCGCCTTTCTTGCGGTATTGGAGCAACAGAACGGAGGATTTGATTATGCAATATAAAGCACCGCTTATCGGCATCATCGGCGCGATGGAAATTGAAACCGAGGGGCTTCGTGCCCAAATGACAGACACGAGCGAGGAAACGGTCAGCGGGATCCGCTTCACGAAGGGACTGTTGGAGGGTTTTCCCGTCGTTTGCGCCACATGCGGCGTCGGCAAGGTCGCCGCGGCGCTTTGCGCCGAGGCGATGATATTGCACTTTGGCGTGACGGCGCTCTTAAACACGGGCGTTGCGGGCGGACTTGCCAAGGGGCTTACGGTGGGCGACGTGGTGCTTGCCGACTTTGTCGTGCAGCACGATATGGACACCTCGGCGCTGGGCGATCCCGTGGGGCTGATCTCGGGGCTGAATATCATTAAGATCCCCGCGGACAAGGCACTGCTGGACAACCTCACCGCCGCCGCCAAGGCAACGGGGCTGAACACCCTTGTGGGCACGGTCGCCTCGGGCGATCTGTTCGTCGCGCGCGACGCGGACAAGGCGCGGATCGCGGCGCAATTCGATGCCGCCGCTTGCGAGATGGAGGGTGCCGCCATCGGGCAGGTCGCCTATACCAACGGCGTACCCTTTGCGGTGCTGCGCGCCATCTCCGACGGGGGTGACGGCATGGAGTTTTCACAGTTCGTGGGGCTCGCTGCCAAGCGCTCGGTCGCGCTCACGCGCGAGTTTGTGAAGCGATTGGGGGATTAAAACGCGGTCGAAACGGCGACAGCCAGCCGCCGCCCTACGGGTTGTGCACTGCTCCATTGTTGGTCGCGGATACTACTCATCCACCGCTAACGCGGTCCCCCTTCCCTCACAAGGGAAGGCCACTAAACTTGTCGCTTTTGACAATAGACGGACAATAAAAATTCGCCCAAAAGCATTTGCAAGCTTCCGTCTATTGAAAGACGATGGACTCTGTTTGCCTTCCCTTGTGAGGGAAGGGGGACCGCTTGCGGTGGATGAGTAGTCCCTCGGCGCAAAGAACTCGCATCCCGTCTATTGAAAGTCTATGGACTCCGTTCGCCTTCCCTTGTGAGGGAAGGGGGACCGCTTGCGGTGGATGAGTAGTTTTGTGCTTCAAAGAATTATTTCTAACAACAAACCGCGTTAGCGGCAGATAAGATGTCAATAAAAACAGGAGCTTGACTGCGCGCAGTCAAGCTCCTGTTTGCTTTTATCCTCACTCCGCGACGGTGTAGCCCGCGTCGGTGATCGCCTTTTTCATTTGCTCGGCAGAAGTCCTCGCCGTGGCAACAACGCTCACGGTCTTTTTTTCAAGATCGACCGTGACGCTCTCAACGCCCTTGACGGCGGCAAGCGCCTTTTCCACACGGGCGGCGCAGTGTCCGCACATCATACCCTCGACCGAAAGCACGGTTGTCGCCGTTTCCTTCTTTTTTCCAAACATTTTTTCATCCTCCGTTCTGATTTGTTTTTCACGCGCGCGGCGCTCGTGCTCTCGCTCTCGCAGCGAAGGGGGCACGAAGCGCGAAAGGCGCAGTGCGTTCAGTACCACAAACACCGACGAGCAGCTCATCGCCGCCGATGCGATCATGGGCGTGAGTAAGAGCCCAAACGGCGCGTAAAACACGCCCGCCGCCACAGGGATACAAACGATATTGTAAAGCAGCGCCCAAAGCAGATTTTGCTTGATGTTGCGTCTGGTGGCACGCCCCAATTCCAAGGCGGCAAGCGCGTCGCAAAGCGAGTTGCCCGTCAGCACCACCCCCGCCGACTCCACGGCGACGGCAGTTCCCGCCCCGATGGCAAGCCCCACGTCGGCGCGCGCAAGTGCGGGCGCGTCGTTGATGCCGTCACCCACCATCGCGGTGACGCCCTTTTCGGTATATTCTCTGGCGATGCGCTCCTTGTCGTTTGGAAGCAGCTCGGCGCAAAGCTCCTTGATCGCCGCCTCGGCGGCGATCTTGCCGGCGGCTGCGGGATTGTCGCCCGTCAGCATCACCACCCGAACGCCCGCGCGCTCAAAGCCCTCTACCGCCTTGCCGCTATCCTCGCGTAAGGTATCCGCCACGGCGATGCAGCCAAGCACCGTGTCGCCCTTTGACACAAGGATCGCGCTTTTTCCCTCATTTTCAAGCGATCGGGCGGTCTGCTCGGCGTCCTCGGAGAGCGCTGGCGCGCCTTCCACCGCGGAAAAGAGCGCTCTGCGCCCGGCAAGCACCAAGGTGCCGTCGGGTTGCCTTGCCGACAGTCCGAGTCCCGTATGAGAGGTGAAATCCTCCAACGGCGCTCGCGCGCTTGAAAGCGCCGCCACGGGCTTTGCCACGGGGTGGGCGGAAAGTGCCTCGATCGAGGCGGCAAGCGCCTGCAATTCCTCTATCTCGCCCGACAGCGCGATGCAGTCGGTCACCGTCATCTCGCCCCGCGTCAGCGTGCCCGTTTTATCGGTCAGCAGATATTTGGTGGTGGCAAGCGTTTCCAGCGCCTCGGCGCTTTTGAATAAAATACCGAACCGCGCGCCGCGACCGCTGCCGACCATAATGGCGGTGGGCGTCGCAAGCCCCAGCGCGCACGGGCAAGAGATGACCAGCACCGAAACCGCCGTGCGGAAGGCGATAGACGGATCCCTTGAAACGAGCAGCCAGATAAGGGCGGTAAGCAGCGAAATGCCAAGCACCACGGGCACGAATACGGCGCTGACCTTATCGGCAAGCCGCTGCGCGGGCGCTTTGGTCGCCGCCGTTTCCTCCAAAAGCGCCGCGATGCGGCGCAGGGTGCTTTCCTCGCCGACGCGGTCGACAAGAACGACAAGCGTCCCTTCCTCCAAAACCGTCGCACCCGCGACGCGCTCGCCCGCGCACACGGTGCGGGGCAGCGATTCGCCCGTCAGCATCGCCTCGTTGACGCAACCCTTACCCTGCTGTACCACGCCGTCGGCGGGGATCTTTTCACCCTCGCGGACAAGGATCATCGCGCCGACGGTCAGCTCCTCCAACAGCACCTCGACCTCGCCCCCGTCGGTGAGCAAGCGCGCGGTGGCGGACTCCTCGGCGATCAGGGCACGGACCGCGCCCGCGGCGCTTCTTCTTGCCCTTCCCTCTAAAAACTTTCCAAGTGAAACCAGCGAAAGGATCATCGCCGCCGATTCCATATACAATTCGTGCAGATAGCGATGCACCGTCGCCGCATCGCCCACCGCCGTGCCGTAGAGGATAAAGCCCCCCGCGACAAGCCCGTAGACCGCCGCCGAAGCAGAGCCGAGCGCGACGAGCGAGTCCATGTTTGGCGAGCGATGGAAAAGTGCCGAGAAGCCGCCGCGGAAAAAGTGCCTTTCCAAAAAAAGCACCGCAAAGGTCAGCACCGCCTGCACGCACCAGAACGCCACGGGATAGCGCGCGGCGTCAAGAAACCCGACGGCGGGCAGCGGCGTCATATGCCACATCGCCACGACCATCAAAAGAGCCGTCAGCGAAAGGGCGGCGATCAGCCGTGCCATCTCGCGCCTGCGCTCACGGGCGGCGCGCAGCGCCTCGCCCTGCTCGCCCTTTTTTTCAAGCCCGTAGCCCGCGCGCCGCAGCGCCGCCTGCAAGCGGCGAAAAAGCGCGTCGGTGTTCGCCCCGTCGTCAAGCGTGACCGAGAGCGTCCCCGACAGTAAGCTC
>JAGAMJ010000017.1 GCA_017624795.1 Clostridia bacterium | reverse complement strand
GGGCGGCACCCCCTCTATCTTTGAAAAACCGCGCAATGCTTCGTTGCGCACGCAAAAAGCGGCTCGACGTACGCAAAGTACGCCATCGCCTTGCTTTTCGCGCGCAGCGGTGGATGAATAGTCTTTATTTTCACAAGCAAATACTTTTTTGTTGTGATAGTTCTTGGATAGAACCAAATAAAATATGTAAAAAATGGATTGCCGCGTTGCGGCAGAAAGGACTTGTTATGAAATTAAGTGTTCTTGCAAATCTGTACGGTGCGAAATCGCTTGATGAAACGCTTTCGATTCTGTCCTCTCTCGGTGTACACACCGTAGAGATCGGCGCGGGCGGATATCCGGGGAAGGCGCACTGCGATCCCGAAAAGCTGCTTGCCGATCCCGCCGCGCTGGAAGCGTTCAAGGCGACCTTTTGCAAATACGACGTCGAGATCTGCGCACTTGCGGCACACGGCAACGCTCTGCACCCCGACAAAAAGATCGCCGCGCAGTTTGATAAGGATTTTCGCAACGCAGTGTTGCTTGCCGAAAAGCTTGGCGTTGACACGGTGATCACCTTCTCGGGCTGCCCCGGTGACAGCGACGATTCGCACTATCCCAACTGGGTGACCTGCCCTTGGCCCGAGGATTTCCTCACCATTCTGGATTGGCAGTGGAACGAAAAGCTGATCCCGTATTGGAAGGAAGCGGGCGCGTTTGCCAAGGCGCACAACGTTCCTCACATTGCCTTTGAGATGCACCCCGGCTTTTGCGTTTACAACCCCGAAACGCTCTTGCGGCTGCGCGCCGCGGTGGGCGATGTGATCGGTGCCAACTTTGACCCCTCGCACCTTATCTGGCAGGGTATGGATCCCGTGGCGGCGATCCGCGAGCTGGCGGGTGCCATCTACCATGTACACGCAAAGGATACCAAGATCGACACCTGCAACACCGCTAAAAACGGTGTGCTGGATACCAAGCACTACGGTGATGAGATCCATCGCTCTTGGGTGTTCCGCACCGTCGGCTACGGCAACGGTGAGAGCTATTGGCGCGATCTGATCAGCAACTTGCGCCTTGTGGGATATGACCGCGTGCTTTCCATTGAGCACGAGGATAGCTTGATGACCATTGACGAGGGACTGCAAAAGGCGGTCGCCTTCTTAAAGAATATCATCATCACCGAAGAAAAGCCCACCACGATGAGCTGGGCATAAAAAAGAACGTGCGCGACGCCGAGGCGTCGCGCACATCTTTTTATAATAAAGGAAGAGATCAAAGCTTTTTGAGTTCGTTCAGGCACGCGCGGCAGATGCGCTTGCCCGCAAACAGTACGATATCATCGGCGTTGGCGCAAAATGAGCAGGCGGGCTGATATTTTTGCAGAATGACACGTTCTTCATCGGTAAAGATCTCTAACGTGTCTTTGACATTGATACCAAGCGCGCGGCGAATTTCGATGGGCAGCACAAAACGTCCAAGCTCATCGACCTGACGGGTCATACCGGTTGATTTCATAATAAACTCTCCTTTGTCAATTTTAATGATTTTATTACAGGTTTCGACCTGTGCTTTTATTATAATACGGCGAAAATTGGTTGTCAATGTCCAAATTTGGAAATTTATGGAATGTTCACATTTAGAGCGATTTTTAACTCCTTCATTGTCGAACCTTGACGGATACAGGCGACAAATATAAGGGCGTGTGTCAATATTTGTCGATTTTTGATGTATTGTTTTTCTCATACCGTTATGGCTCTTTTGGGATTTTTGATTGAAAATGGGTGACTTTGGCAAAAATGGGAAAGAGAAGCGTCAAGCGGGAGGTGAGGATATGATCAAGGGGTGTCAGAAAGAGATGATCGTGATGCAGACGCAGGACAGCACGCTGTTTGAAAGCGCGTATTTCATTTTGAGGCGGCAAAAGCTGCCGCCAAGCAAGCCCGATATGGTTGCCGAGGCAAATCGGATCATCGGTGGCGTCGGGCAGCTTGCCGCCAAAAAGCGACGTGGGCATCGGCTTTGGCTGTTTGCTCTGGGCTTTTTGTGCGGTGCCGCGCTTGCGGCTTTCTTTATATTATTATACTCTTGACAAAAGCTATAATTTGCGGTATAATAAAATGAATATATTTGTTCGGACTTTACACCGGGGCTTCATACAGGGCGGGGGACGTGGTACGCCCGATCACGGGGCCTGAAAACGATAGATGACGCGATATTAACGCGCAATAATAAGAAAAGGAGATTTTATGCCAAGAGTCAAAAAAGATAAAGGTAAAATTCGCATCATTCCGCTTGGCGGATTGCACGAGATCGGCAAAAATTTGACGGTCATCGAATACGAAGATGATATGATCGTGGTGGATTGCGGACTTGCATTCCCCGATGAGGATATGTTGGGTGTGGATCTGGTCATTCCGGACGTCACCTATTTGGAGCAAAACAGCGACCGTTTGCGGGGTATCTTCCTCACGCACGGTCACGAGGATCATATAGGCGCGATCCCTTACGTGCTGCGCAGCGTTCAGCCCCCCGTATACGGTACAAAGCTGACCATAGGGATCGTGAAAAACAAATTGGAAGAGCATTCTCTCCCCTTTGCGCCCGACCTGCGTACGGTCAGCGCGGGGGATACCGTGAGAGCGGGTGCCATCAGCGTCGAGTTTATTCGTGTCAATCATTCGATCGCGGACGCTTGCTGTCTTGCGATCCACACACCGCTTGGAACCGTGCTGCACACGGGAGATTTCAAGCTGGATATCACGCCCATTCAGGGTGAGATGATGAACCTGACGCGCCTTGGCGAGCTTGGCAAGCGCGGCGTTCTGATGCTTTTGTGTGAGTCCACCAACGCCGAGCGCGCGGGCTTTACTCCTTCCGAAAAGAAGGTCGGAAGGTCGCTGGAATATATCTTCACGACCAACCAAAGCAAGCGCATCGTGATCTCAACGTTTTCCTCTAACGTGCATCGCGTGCAGCAGATCATTGATATCAGCGCCCAGCACGGCAGAAAGGTCGCGGTGACGGGACGCAGTATGCTGAACATTCTGGGTGCCGCCGTCGAGCTTGGCTATATGAAGGTGCCCAAGGGCGTTCTGATCGACATCAACGATATCAAGCGCTTCAAGCCCGAGCAGCTGACGCTGGTCACAACAGGCAGCCAGGGCGAGCCGATGTCCGCCCTTTACCGCATGGCGTATTCCGACCATCAGCAGGTGACGCTGGGGCGAAACGATCTGGTGGTGCTTTCTTCCAGCGCGATCCCCGGCAACGAAAAGCTGGTGGGGCGCGTGATCAACGAGCTTTCCCGCAACGGCGTGGAGGTCCTGCACGATTCCGCTATGGAGGTCCACGTTTCGGGGCACGCCTGCCAGGAGGAGCTTAAACTCATGCAGGCGCTGACGAAGCCCCGTTATTTCATGCCGATGCACGGCGAGTGCCGCCATCTTGCCGCCAACCGCGAGCTGGCGCTTGAAATGGGGATCCCCGATCGCAATATATTCCTTTCCGAGATCGGCAAGGTCTTGGAGATCGACGTGCGCGGCGCGCGTTTCGCCGGGACGGTGCCCGCGGGGCAGGTCCTTGTGGACGGCTACGGCGTCGGGGACGTTGGCAACATCGTGCTGCGTGACCGCAAGCACCTCTCGCAGGACGGACTGATCGTGGTGGTCGCCACGGTGGACGAGGAGCACAGATTGCTGCTTTCCGGTCCTGACGTGGTATCGCGCGGATTTGTCTACGTGCGCGAGAACGAGCTGCTGATGGACGAGGCAAGAAAGGTCGTGCAACGCTCGATCGACAGCTGCCTGCGTTCGGGGGACGCCGGTGACCGTATGCGCCTTAAAACCCGCGTGAGAGATGATCTTTCCAAATTCCTCTTTCAAAGAACGGGCCGCAAGCCCATGATCCTGCCCGTTATTATGAACGTGTGACGGTTTGATCACTGCGGCGTCATACAACCCTCACCAACCCCTGCTATACTGAAACAGACCCATTTTGCGCGTTAGCGCAGTAAAAAATAAAAAAACAAAAGGTGGTTCCAACAATGGGAAAAGGAAACAGAACAAGAAATGAGAGAGCGGCAAGCACGCTCGCAACGGCAACGCCCCGTCAGGCGTCCAAAAAGAAGAGCATGCCGACCTGGGTCGGCACACTGATCGTGGTCGTCGTATTGGCACTGCTCGTACTTTTCGTCACCTTCGTCGTGCTGAACACGCGCGGTACCTTCCTGCGTATGCGTACCTTTGCCGAGTCCGAGCACTATGAGGTCACGGTTCCGATGATGTCCTATATGGTCTATACCGAGTATCAGAACCGTATCGCTTTGTATGACCAATACTCCACCCAGTTCGGCACGACTGTCGCGATCGGCGGCGGTGAGGGCGGCGACGCCTTGGACAAGTCCAAGAGCTTGCGTGCCCAGAAGTATGGCGTGTTAAAGGATGGAGATACCGTCATCAATGATAATGCGACCTGGTTTGACCATTTTGCCTATACCGCCCAAAAGGACGTGATGCAGATCCTTGCTTGCTGCGAGGAGGCACGTGCTTACGGTATGGTGCTGGAAGATGAGGATTACGAGGCGATCGAGGCGCAGCTCGCCACGATCGAAACCTACGCGGCACAGAATGGCTATACGACCAACGGCTACGTTTCGGTGATGTTTGGTCGCGGCGTTATTTTGAAGGACGTGCGCGAGATGATGGAGCTGACGCAGCTTGCAAGCAAGTGGTCTTCGTTCAAGGCACAGGAATTCCTTGACGGCGTGACCGACGCCCGTACCGAGGAGTATTACCTTGCCAACAAAGCTACTTACGACGTATACTGCGACTATACGGGCTACGTTTTTGCCGCAACCTTTACCGCATCTAAAAAGACCGATGCGAATGAGGCAAAGGCAGAGAACGAACAGAATGCTGCAAAGTATGAGCAAGAGAAGGAAAGATTTGCCGGCTACGTAAAGACGCTTAGCGAGGCAACCGACAACAAGGATTTCTGCGCCAAGCTGCGTGAGTGCCTGTATCAGGAGGAGCTGATCAAGGCAAAGGCAGCCAAGACTGACGGCAGCGAGCTGACCGAAGGTGAAAAGAGCGCTTGCGGCACTGCCGCCGACGTTGCCCTGCTTTCCGCCGTTTGCAAGAACAAGGGCGAGAAGGACGAGGGCGCCAACGAGAGCAAGATGTACGATTGGCTCTTCAAGACCGAAACCAAGGACGGTGTCAAGACCTACGTCCGCAAGGCGGGTGAGGTCAGCAAGTTCGAAGACGTCAAGAAGGCGTTTGAAGATCCCAAGGAGGGCGAGGAAAAGGTCTATAAGGACGCGACCTCCGCTTACTCCGCTTGCATTTTCGACGGCGGTATGCACCGCAACGAGGAAGTTGTGCGCAGCGTGGGCCATATTCTGTTTAAGGCAGATACCTATGACGGTCTGACCTCCACCGCAAAGCTTTCGGGCGTTGCCAAGGAGCTGGCTGACAAGGTTTTGGCGCGTGACGGAAAGATTACCGCTCAGGCGATGGCAAACGAGCTGCTTGCAATGCTGTTTGCCGAGGGCAAGATCACCGAGGTAACCCGTGAGGACGGCTCCAAGTACTACAAGATCGACAAGTCGGTGTTTGAGGAGTACGGTGAGCTGTACACCGAGGATAGCAACGTCTTCTACGACAACGTTGAAAAGGGACAGATGGTCAAGGAATTTGAGGATTGGCTCTTTGCCGCTGCCCGCGTTGAGGGTGAGATCTCTTACACCGATCCCGTCAAGAGCGACTACGGCTATCACATCATGTACTACGTGGGCAACGAAACCACCATGTGGAAGAGCGAGATCCGCACAAAGATCTCCGACGATGAAAACACCGCGTATCTGGCAAGCATTCAGACCACGCATCCCGTAACGCTCAACACAGATTATTATCGCTACATTCAGGGCTGAT
The DNA here is from genome assembly GCA_017624795.1 of Clostridia bacterium. Taxonomy (GTDB): domain Bacteria; phylum Bacillota; class Clostridia; order Oscillospirales; family CAG-272; genus Firm-07. The sequence goes on along the minus strand of JAGAMJ010000017.1, from coordinate 2,912 downwards.
CCTTGCACGTGCAGCTCCCGTTTTCCATAGGATAGGGAGGGGACACGGCAAGACGCCACACGTATGAATGAGAATATGGCTCGGCGTATGCCCGAGCCATATTCTGCAAAAGGGGGTATTGGCGTTGAAACCGAATGAATGCAAAAAAGCACCAAGCGCATGGCGCTTTTTGGTGTTAGCGCTGTTGCTTGCGATACTGCTTTCGTCCTGTCAGCGCGGAAGCGACGCCCCACTCAGCGCGGGACTTAAAATGATCGAGGGGAAGCCGATCTATGACGACGGTGTTGCGATGTCCACCGATCATTTTACCGTGACGCCCGGTATGATGGCGTATTTCTTTTATCATTACGGCGGTCAGCTGATGGCGCAGATGGAGCAAAGCGTGCCCTATGATCAAACGCGCTCGCTTCACGATCAGATCTACGGGGACGGGCTTTCCTTTTATGACGTGATTATGAATGCGACGCTGCAAAAGGTCAGCGAGATGCTGATCTATTGCGAGGCGGCGCACGATGCGGGGGTGAGCTTGACCGACGCGCAGCACGCCACCATCGACGGGGAGCTTTCCAATCTTACGCTGGACGCAGCGGCGAAGTATTCCAAAACGCTGGACGAATACTGCCAGATGCTGTACGGTCCCTTGATGACCGCCGCCGATCTGCGCTCGGTGCTTGCGTGCGAGCTGCTTGCCAATACCTATTCCTTCACGGTAAAGAAAACGTTGGAGGGCGGTATCACACAGCAGGCGGTTCAGGACGCCTTAGCGCATTTGAGCTTTCGCGATGACACCCCCTCGCGCAATATCTCGTATATTGCCATTCCCTATATCAGCGGAAAGGCAAACGACGCGAAGGTGAGCGAGGTCCTCGCGGCACTGCAAGCGTCCCCAAGCGTCGAAACGCTTTCGGGCTTTGCCGCTGCGGGCAGCATTGTCAGCGAAAGCAACCTCACCCCCGACCGAATCGGCATCAAGGTGCTTTCCGATTGGCTGTTTGGCGCGCAGCGCGCGATCGGCGACTGTGGGCGCGTGGAGGTCGACGGCTATACCTACGTGGTGCTTTACAGGGGCAACGGACTGACGTTTAGCGAGGTCAGCGTGCGCACGCACCTGTATGAAGCTGCCTATGCCAATTGGTATAACGGCTGGGTAGAAGCCCTTGAATTTGGGTATAATTATGATATTATCGACGGATACGATATCGATCCGCAGCAATCTTGATTTTTGATAGGAGTTGCCCCACTATGGTTTTGGAATCCAAACAAACCACTCTTGCTTACCGTTGCCCGCACTGTGGCGCGGGCGTGATGAGCGCGGTCAGTCTGTTCACCTTAAAGGGCTCGATGGTGCGCCTGAAATGCGATTGCGGCAAAAGCGCGATGGAAATTTTGCCCACCCCCGACGGCAAGGTGCGGCTTACCGTTCCTTGCATCATTTGTCCGCACCCCCACCACTATACGGTCAGCGAGAAGATCTTTTTTGAAAGCGAGCTGTTCTCGCTTCCTTGTGCTTATTCGGATATCAATATCTGCGTGATGGGTGAGGTCAATCACGTGAAGGCGGAGCTTTCCCGCACCGAATTGCAGCTGCTTGATCTGATGGAAAAAAGCGGTATCACCGATTTTGAGGCGCTGCACAAGGAAGCGGAGCAGACCGTCAGCGATCCCCAGGTGTTGGAGATCGTGCTGTTTGTGATCCGCGATCTTGACGAGGAGGGCAAGATCAAGTGCCGCTGCGGCGACGACGAGGAACGGGAATACGACGCCGAGATCCTCTCTGACGGCGTGAAGGTCACCTGCAAGAAATGTGGCGCGACGCGTACGATCCCGACCGACTCCTTGCTTGACGCGCACGAATTTTTGAACTGTGACCATTTGTGCTTGGAGTGAAATGATGACAAGAGCAGAAAAAGCTATTGAATTATTTGAAAAGGGCGCGAACTGCGCCCAAGCCGTTTGCGGCGCGTTTGCGGATCTGATGGGGCTTGATGAAAAAGCGGCGTTTCGCCTCTCCGCGCCCTTTGGGGGCGGGCTTGGCAGACAGCGCGAGATCTGCGGTGCCGTGTCGGGCATGTGTATGGTCGCGGGCATGCTTTACGGCTATGACGATTTTGGAAACGATCAGGTCAAGGGCGAGCATTATCGCCTTATCCAGGAGCTGTGCGACGCGTTCCGCGCGCGCTATGGCAGCATCATTTGCCGTGAGCTTTTGCAAACGGCAAAGCTTTCATCGGCACCCGTGCCGACACCGCGGACCGCAGAATATTATCGCACCCGTCCGTGCGCGAGGCAGGTCGGCACCGCCGCCGAAATTATCGAGCGATACATACAAGATCACCCGATTATATGACAAAAGCGGATCCCCCACGGGATCCGCTTTTGCTATGAAAACCAAACTAACAAATTTATTATATCACAAAAAAAGCCCGTTGTAAAGAGGAAAATGTGAATTATGAACAAATTCTGCGAAATAAACAAAAATTAATTGTAAAATACTTACAATTTGCCTATTGCAAAAGGGCTTGACATATGCTATACTAAAAGCGAAGAAAGGAGGTACAGACCGATGGCAAGATGAGCGAAGCCAAGCAAGATACCAATTTCAGCAAGCACAAAAACACGGCGGTGTAACGCTTTATATAGAAGGAGAGAAACGAGTTTTATCACAGAAAAACCCCTTCGCCTTTTGCAGGTATCGTGTGAAACGGAAGACGGAAGTGATCTTACGAAAAGATCTTCTCAAAAGAGAGTGTGTGGTGTGTTGGAGCGTTTGGTAAATACTGTGCAAAGGGTAGACAATAGAAAGAGAGGATAACAAAAGATGTTAGATATCAAGAGTGAACAGAAATGACCCTTGACCGAGAGCAAAAGCATGGTCAAGGGTCATTTCTTTTTTTTGCGCTACTTGACAAAAG
>JAGAMJ010000150.1 GCA_017624795.1 Clostridia bacterium | reverse complement strand
GATCAAACTCTCGAAATCATGGTATCTTAACGCCCGGCGAAGGGCGATAAAATCAATTCCGAGCTTGATTTGCTCTTTTTACTATTTTTAGAGTTGTATTTCTCTTTCAGAATTCACGAGATGTTCTTCGCACATACTACACACTTTTCAGTGTGACCACGCACTTTCGTGCGTTCTTTGCTTCATACTTATCTCTTACTGTTCAATTTTCAAGGACCGTTCGCCGCCGCCTTTTTCACGGCAGCTTGTACATTGTATCACATTCCGCCGCCCGTGTCAAGGGGTTTTTCAAACTTTTTTGATATTTTTTGGCTTTTTGTGATATGCACCCCAAGCGATTCCGATTTATAGGAACGTTTTGTCCAAATTGTCAAGAAATTCATAAAATTTTCCGTTTTTTGGACGACGCGCCTTTCTATTGTCACCCAAATGCGGCGTTTTATACATACTTTTTTCAAATAGGCAAACACTAACACAAACACCTTGGAGGTTCAATATGCTGACCATTTTACTTCGCACCGTGATCATCTACGTTATTTTGATCGGGACCATGCGCCTTATGGGCAAACGACAGTTGGGCGAGTTAGAAGTTTCCGAGCTGGTCACCACGCTGCTGATCTCCGAGATCGCGGCTCTGCCTATCGGCGATCCCACGATCCCCGTTATTTATGCCGTTATCCCGCTGATCACGATACTGACGCTTGAAATCACGCTTTCCATCATTTTATTAAAATGCCCGCGGCTCAAAAACATCGCGTCATCGCGCCCGAGCATCCTGATCCGTCACGGAACGGTCGATCAAAAGGAGCTGCGTCGCATCCGCATTTCCATTGACGAATTGATCAGCGAGATCCGACAGACGGGACTTTCCTCCATCGCGGAGGTCGACTATGCGATTTTAGAGCAAAACGGAAAGATCTCGGTCATACCGCGCAAAAGCGCCCAGCCGCCCACCGCAGCGGATCTGGGGCTTCACATCACGGAAAGCGGCATCGTACACGCCATCATCGAGGACGGTGTCATCAATCGCTATAATTTAGACCTGCTCTCGCTTGGAGAAAAATGGTTGAGGGCGCGTCTTGCCGAAAAGGCGCTTACGGCAAGCGAGGTGTTTTTTCTTGGCATAGACGACAGCGGGTCGCTTTATTGGATCGAACGGGAGGAGCAAACATGAAGGCATTTATCGCATCAATATGCGCTTTGACGGCGCTGCTTTTATTGATCGTTTTGAACGCAGCATTCATTCACCGAACGGCAAACGCCTTGGAGGATCGCGTCACGGCACTGAATGTAAAGGACGAAAATACGCTTTTGGAATTGGAGCGCTATTGGCAACAAAAAAAGACCTTGATCGGTCTTTCGGTAGACACAGATAAGATCTGTGCCATTGACGAGCGCATCGCCGAAATACACACCGCCATCGCGCAAGGGGACCAGGCAGAGCTTGAAGCCGCTGCCCGTCTTGCCCTTGTCGCCATTGAATGTGTGCGGTACAGCGAACGCTGCTCGATCGATAATCTTCTTTGAGTTACGACAGCAGCAGCTTGGCACAGGCAAAGAGATCCTCGACCACGGGCGCTCCGCAGGAGATGAGGCGCTCATAGCTATGGTGCCCCGCAGCCACGAGGACGCAGTCGGCACCCATCGCCTGTGCCACGGTAAAATCGTGCACGGTATCCCCGATCACGACCGCAACGGCATCGGGGTGCGCGGCGCGCCATGCGGCGGCAAGTCCCTCTTTGCCGTAGGCGTGAATACAATCGCGTCCCCATATCTCGTCAAACCAATCCAGCGCGTTGCGTGCTTGAAGCTGTCGGCGCATCATAACGCTTTCCGATGCCGACAGGATCGACTGCTTGACGCCGTTTGCGCGCAAAGCGCGTGCCAGCGGCTCGACGCCCGCAAAAAGTGGTGCGCGCCATTCGTTTTGCTCGTAAAGGGACACCCAAAGCGGCGCAAGACAGGTCTTGAAATCCTCGCGATCAAAGTCAAAGCCCAGGCGACGGTAATAGTCCTCGACAGGGAAATCAAAAGCCGCACGGTATTCCGTCACCCCCGAAAGCGTCGGCAAGCCGCGCGCAGCGAGCATTTGATTGACGCTGTCGATCCCGACTTGCATATCGTCAAGCACGGTCCCGTTAAAATCCCAAATGACATGATCGTATTTCATCTTTTTAATATAAAGGGCTGCCGCGTGGCGGCAGCCCCTTCTCCTTATCAACGTTTGGTGAGATCAACCTCTCACGCCGCTATTTTCCAGCCAATCGTTATACAACGCATTGGGGGATTGCAACGCCTCATCGTCATCAACGATCTTCGTGGTCGCCATGCAAGCAAGTGCCGCTTCCAGCTCTGCCTGCGTAAAGGTCTTGACCTCCGTGCCCTCTGTATAGGTCATATCGTTGTTCGTCTTGCTGAGCAGAAATGCCGCCATTGCCGCATAGTTGGTGGCTGCGGGCGCTTCCTCGTAGCAAGCGATGATCGCTTCGGGCGCGGTTAGGGTGTTCATATACACGCCAAAGCGCGCAGACACCGCATTGATGATGCGAATGCTCTTTGTATCAAGCTTGTAATCAGACAAATTGAACTTCAAAGCAAGCGTGGGATAGGTGCTTGCTTCCAGGTTCTGCTGCTTGCCGTATTCCCATTCCAGAACGGCCTCGGCAGAATCAGGATAAGCAAGGAACATATTACCCGTTTTCCGAACGTCCATTTTGTAGACGTTTTTCTCTGTTTCCACAACGTAGTGCAGATCGGTTTCAACGCCGTTTTCGTCGGTCAGCGTCACCGTGGAAAGGGTGTAGTTTTCGTCCTCAACACCGTATTGCAAAAGATTGCGGAATTCCGCGTTCGTGTTGAGGTGAGTGAGGATCTCCATCGCGCGGGATTCATCGCT
>JAGAMJ010000149.1 GCA_017624795.1 Clostridia bacterium | reverse complement strand
GCATAACAAAATGCAGCGGCGGCAATACTTTTCTTACTCCAAAAAAGGGGAAGAAAATGTATTGGAATAAAGTTGAAATATGCGGTGTAAATACCTCAAAATTAAAGACCTTGACCGATGAAGAAAAGCGGGAGTTGTTGATCAAAACAAAAGCGGGAGATATGGCGGCGCGCGAGGAGCTGATCTATGGCAATCTTCGTTTGGTGCTTTCGATCATTCAACGCTTTTCGGGCAGAAAAGAAAATGCGGACGATCTTTTTCAGGTCGGTTGCATCGGGCTGATCAAGGCGGTCGATCACTTTAACGTTGATTTGGACGTTAAATTTTCCACGTACGCGGTCCCGATGATCATAGGCGAGATCCGTCGGTATCTGCGTGACAATAATTCTATTCGCATCAGCCGCTCGGTGCGCGATCTTGCCTATCGCGCCTTGCAGGCAAGGGAAGAGCTGACAAGAGAAAAGGAAAGAGAGCCGAGTGTTGATGAGATCGCCGCAAAGCTTGGGGAGGAGCGCGAGCCGGTGCTGCGCGCGATGGAAGCGATCGTCGAGCCGATCTCGCTTTACGAGCCGGTTTACAGTGAAAACGGTGATTCCATTTACGTTATGGATCAGCTTAGCGACAGCTCGGCAGGTGATGAGCATTGGCTTGAAAATATTGCCCTTCGTGACGCGATGAATAAGCTTGGCGAACGGGAACGCAAGATCATTGAAATGCGCTTTTACCGCAACAAAACGCAAATGGAGATCGCCGAGAGCATCGGCATTTCACAAGCGCAGGTTTCGCGCCTGGAAAAAGGTGCTTTGGAACGAATGAGAAAGCAGATATAAGAGCTATGGGCTTGTGTCATTTTTGACACAAGCCCATAGGTTTTATAGAAGATAAAGGTGTGCCGCTGCATTCAAGCACGGTAGCGCCGAGTAATGCGGCGTCCGCCTTGTCGTGGGTGACAAGTATCAAGAGCGCGTCCTTTGTCGCCTCCTTAATGAGGGGCGCGATGCGCGCCTTCAATTCGGGATCAAGCGCCGAAAACGGTTCGTCAAGCAGGAAAAGATCGCCGCCGTATGCAAGCGCGCGCGCAAGAGAGAGCCGTTGCTGCATTCCGCCCGAAAGCTCGCTTGGCAGCAACTTTGCGGCGTCGGACAATTCAAACGCGTGCAGCCATTTTTGGGCGATCTTTTCGGCATAGGGGTTTTGGGAAAGGACTAATTTAATATTATCCTCGCAGTTTAGCCACGGAATCAGTCTTGGCTCCTGAAACGACATCGCTATTTTTGTGTGATCGCTTGTGAGATCTCCCGTATCGGGCAGATCCAAGCCCGCAAGCAAGCGAAGCAGCGTTGTTTTGCCGCAGCCGGAGGGACCCATCAGTGCAAATGCGCCTTTTTGGGGAAAGGCAAAGGAAAGCTCCCTGATCACTTCCTTTTCATCAAAACGGCGGGAAATGTTGTTCAGTTCTATCATTTTTCTACCTCCCGCTTCGTTTGTTTTTGTGCCTTTGCAAGGAGCTTCAACGCGCCCCATTCCACCACCGCGCTGATCAGAATGACCACCAGTGTCCACGCAAACAGCTCATTGGTCAAAAGATACTGCTTCCCCTCGTAAATGTACCGCCCGATCGAATTGACGGGTGAGCAGAGGACCTCGGCGGCAATTCCTGCCTTCCACGCAAGTGCGATCGCGGAGCGACACGCGGCGAGAAAGTACGGAAAAAGTGAGGGAATACGGATATAACGTAGCTGATCTTTTACAGAAATCCCGAATAGCCCCGCCATTTCCAATAGCTTTCGGTCGGTCTGCAAAAGCCCCTCCTGCACGTTGCTCCACACGATGGGCAGTGCCATGACAAAGGATATAAAAAGGGGAACACTATCCCGACCGATCCAAAGCAGCACCAAAAATATGACCGATGCCACGGGCGTTGCCTTGAAAAGCGTGAGCATGGGGGAAAACAAATGATAGAAAAAGGGGCTCTTAAAGGTCAGAAGTGCCAAAAGCGAGCCCCCGATCAGCGCAAGCACGATGCCAAGCAGGATCCTTGTAAGGGAAACGAGTACTGTTTTCCAGAAAAGGGCGGTCCGCACCAAGCGCCAAAGCGTTTGGAGCACCGCAAGCGGCGTTGGCAACAGTAAAGGCGTATCAAATACCGCCGCCAGAAGCCACCATAGCCCCACCCAGAAAAGCAGGGCAAGGGGCAAATAGCTTCTGTGCGGTAAGCGCAATTTTTGCTTCATTTCACTCACAGTCAAGCGTCGTAGTAGAAACCGTCAGCGGGTAGAGCGCCGCCGATCTTTTCGAGGGGCATCGTGGCAAGATATGCGGACATAGCATCTTTCATATCCTTGCCCTTTACAAAGCAGAGATTGCATTTCGGAATGGCTTTTTCGGCAACGGCGGCACCGCCCGCAAAAATAGGTGTCTGCGTTGTGGTGTTGGAGCCGTCCACGATCATCTGCGATGCCTCGGCGGGGTTTTCCATGACAAATTCGATTGACTCCTTGTATTCTTTTAGGAATTTCTTGACCTCGTTGGGGTGCTCGTCAACGAATGCCTTACGAGCCACGATGCAGCCCTGAACAAGCG
>JAGAMJ010000148.1 GCA_017624795.1 Clostridia bacterium | reverse complement strand
CGCGACGCAGTATTCCTCGGAATACATGCACGTCTTTTCCTACGACGGACAGCAGGAACACACCGTTTCCTTAAAAAAAGGCAACCCCGTGACCGAGCTTTCCTCCCGACCCTTGGACAAAAAGGAACGCCGCACAGGCACGGTGATCCGTTGGCGCCCCGACCTTGAGGTCTTTACCGATATCACCATTCCGCACGACCATTTTGTCGACATTATGCACCGTCAAGCGGTGGTCAATCCCGGCATCAAGTTCGTGCTGCGCTTGGAGCAGGAAAACAAGAAATTTGAGGAACACGTCTACTTTTATGAGAACGGTATCCCCGATTATATCCGCGAGCGCGTGGGCGACACCGCCCGTACCGAGCCAATACTTTGGCACATGGAGGCAAAGGGGCGCGACCGCGAGGATCAGGACGAGTACCGCATGAAGGCGGATATCTCGTTCTGCGTTTCCAACACGGTAACGGGACTTGAATATTATCACAATTCCAGCTTTTTGGAGCACGGCGGCTCACCCGACAAGGCGGTCAGGATCGCCTTTGCCACCGAGCTGAATGCCTACCTCAAAAGCAAAGGAAAATACAACAAAAGCGAAAAAGAGATCAGCTTTGAGGATATCAAGGACTGCCTGTTCCTTGTCATCAACAGCTTTTCAACCATGACCTCTTTTGAAAACCAAACAAAGAAATCCATCACCAACGTTTTTATCCGTGAGGCGCTGCGCGATTTTCTGCGCGAGCAGCTACGCTTTTATCTCAACGAGCACCCCGTTGAAGCCGAGGTCTTCGCCAATCAGGTGCTGATCAACAAGCGCTCCCGCGAAAACGCCGAGCGCACCAGAATTGAGATCAAAAAGAAGCTAACAGGCACGATTGATATCGCCAACCGCGTGGAAAAGTTCGTCAACTGCCGTTCCAAGGACCCCGACGTGCGCGAGCTTTACATCGTGGAGGGCGATTCGGCGCTTTCCTCGTGTAAATTAGGACGTGCCGCCGAATTCCAAGCCATCATTCCTGTTCGCGGTAAGACGCTGAACTGCGTGAAGGCGACCTATGACCGTATCTTCAAAAACGACATCATCACAGATCTTTTGCGCGTGATCGGCTGCGGCGTGGAGATCGAGGGCAAGGTCAAGGGGGATCTGAACAAGTTTGATTTGAGCCAGCTCCGCTGGTCGAAGATCATCATCTGTACCGATGCAGATGAGGACGGCTTCCAGATCCGCACCCTGCTGCTGACGCTTTTCTACCGTTTGCTGCCTACCCTGCTCAAAGAAAAGAAGGTCTTTATCGCCGAGTCCCCCTTGTTTGAGATCACCACCAAGGACGAAACCTTCTTTGCTTACGATGAATTTGAAAAGGCAGAGATCCTGAAAAAATTAGAGGGCAAAAAATACACCCTGCAACGCTCCAAGGGTCTTGGCGAAAACGAGCCCGATATGATGTGGCAGACCACCATGAACCCCGCAACAAGACGTCTGATCTCTGTGGAGCCCGCGGACGTGGAGCGTACCGAATATATGTTTGACGTGCTCATGGGCGACAACCTTGCCGAGCGTAAGGTGTTCATCGCCGAAAACGGCAGCAAATATATCAAGGACGCGGATATTTGACACATTTTCAACTTAATTTTTTACAAAAAGCGTTCATCATTTGATGGGCGCTTTTCCTTTTCAAAATTTTCAAACAGTTTTTGAGGACAAATCGCAAAACTCTTTTGAATTTGAAATAGCAATTCTACTGTAACAGAATTTGGTATGAAGCTACATTCAATCTCTTCAAGTTCCCTTTTGGATATTTTTAATTTATCTGCCATCTCTTCTTGCGACAAGCAGTATCTGCTTCTTAATCGCTTTACGTTTTGACAAAATGCAAAAACTTCTTCTTTGATTTCAATTTTCATACTTTTCCCCTTTCATTGCAGTACTCTTCGGTACTATATTTGTATTATATCGCTTTTTTGTGTTATTGTCAATAGTACCATCATGTACTACGGAGGCATTTATGTATTTGAAAAGATTGCGCGATTTGCGTGAGGATCACGACTTAAAACAAGAAGATATTGCTTCGATGTTGGGTATTCAGCAAACTGTCTATTCCAGATATGAACGCGGCTTTCAAAATATCCCATTAGAGCATCTTGTCAAATTAGCTGACTATTACGGCGTTTCGATTGATTATATTTTCGAACGCGAAAATAAAAGCTAAAAATCAGTCTGCTGCCATACTATTTTAATTCCCTTTTATTTTCATTGATTCGCTTTTTTGTCAAACGCCACAACAAAACGTGCAATGTTTTTTCAAAAATCGTCGCTCTTCCTATTGGCAAATCGACAAAAAAGTGATATACTATTTGAGTTGTGTTATTGATAGCTTAAAAATGTGAGGTAAAAATATGATAAGAGAGGATCTGCGCAACGTTGCCATCATCGCGCACGTTGACCACGGCAAGACCACCCTGGTGGATCAGCTGCTCAAACAAGGCGGCATCTACCGCGAAAATCAGGAAACCGTCACCCGTGTAATGGACTCGGGCGACATCGAAAAGGAAAGAGGCATCACCATCCTTGCGAAGAACACCGCTGTTCACTACAAGGACGTGAAGATCAATATCGTTGACACCCCCGGACACGCCGACTTTGGCGGCGAGGTGGAGCGTATTCTGAAAATGGTTAACGGCGTTATCCTTTTGGTCGACGCCGCCGAGGGCCCCATGCCCCAGACGCGCTTCGTTTTGCAAAAGGCGCTGGAACTCAATCACCGCGTGATCGTGGTGATCAACAAGATCGACAAGCCCGATGCCCGTCTTGGCGAGGTCGAGGACGAGATCTTGGAGCTTTTGATGGATCTCAATGCCACCGACGAGCAGCTGGATAGCCCCATGCTCTACTGCTCAGGGCGCGCGGGCACTGCGTCGCGCTCGGCAGATGAGGAGGGCGTGGACCTCACCCCCATTTTTGATACCATTCTTGATTACATTCCCGCGCCCGAGGGCGACGAGGACGGCGAGCTTCAGCTTCTCGTTTCCTCCATTGACTATAACGATTACGTGGGACGCATCGGCATCGGACGCATTGAGCGCGGCGTATTAAAGCAAAACCAAAGCGCGATGATCTGCAACTATCACTCCACCGAAGCGCCTAAGCTCACCAAGATCGTGTCGATCTATCAGATCGACGGTCTTACCCGCGTGCCCGTGGAAAGCGCAAAAATGGGCGACATCGTGTGCTTTTCGGGCGCGGGCGATATCACCATCGGTGATACCGTGACCTCTACCACCTGCCCCGAGCCCTTGGAGTTCGTGAAGGTCAGCGAGCCCACCATGGAAATGACCTTTGCCGTGAATACCAGCCCGCTTGCGGGCAAGGAGGGCAAGTTCGTGACCTCCCGTCAGCTTCGCGAGCGTCTTTACCGCGAAACGCTGCGCGATATGTCCTTGCGCGTTTCGGACGGCGAAACGACGGACGAGTTCCAGGTGGCAGGACGCGGCGAGATGCACCTTTCGATCCTGATCGAGAATATGCGCCGCGAGGGCTACGAGCTTTGCTGCTCCAATCCCCGTGTGCTGTTTAAGGAGATCGACGGCGTGAAATGCGAGCCAATGGAGAAGGTGCTTTTGGACGTTCCGATGGAATTTGTAGGCCCCGTTGTCGAAAAGCTCGGTCAACGCAAGGGGGATCTTTTGGAAATGAATCCCGTCGGCGACCGTACCCGCATTGAGTATCTGATCCCCTCTCGCTGCCTCATTGGCTACCGCTCCGAGTTCATGACCGCCACCCACGGCGAGGGCGTGATCAACACCATTTTTGACAGCTATCAGCCCTATCGTGGCGAGATCCCGATGCGCTTTACGGGCGCGCTTGTGGCATCCAAGGCGGGTGTGACCACCCGTTACGGGCTGTTCCACTGTCAGGAACGCGGCAATATGTTCGTGGGGCCCCAGACCGAGGTCTACGAGGGTATGATCGTGGGTGAAAATCCCAAGAACGACGATATCGCACTAAATCCCTGCGACGAAAAGAAGCTGACCGCGATCCGCTCCAAGGGTGCGGACGAAAAGCTGCTGCTGACGCCCCCTGTGATCTTCTCGTTGGAGGAGGCGATCGAGTTCATCACCGATGACGAGCTGATCGAGGTCACCCCCAAGTCGATCCGTCTGCGCAAGAAGATCTTGAACACCGAGCTTCGCATGAAGGAAACCATGCGTATCCGCCGCGCGATGCAGCAAAAATAACGAAAATACGCAAAACCGCCTGTGCGTATCGCACTTTTCGCGACCGCACAGGCGGTTTTCTTGCCTTTTTGAAGCGCAGCGCACGCCACGAAATGCAAGTGAAAATTCATTGTTTTTTCATCAATATTTTTTCAAAAATGCTATTGACAAGCGGGGCTCTTTGTGATATAATACCACTGTTGCGAATTCAAGCGCAACAAGCGGGTATGCGCGGACCCATTCCGCCACACCCACTCATATCATTCGCGGGTATGGCGGAATTGGCAGACGCGCTAGATTCAGGTTCTAGTGGGGGCAACTTCGTGGAGGTTCAAGTCCTCTTACCCGCACCAACACAAAAGGGACGGCGATTGCCGTCCCTTTTGTGTTGGTGCGGGTAAGAGATCGCGAAGCAATACCGAGTTTTCGTCTTTGCGCGCGATTTGACAAAAAGGGGTAATTTTTATACCGTTTACACCCTTTTGGCGTGGAAAGCTCCACGCGAGAAGGCGCAAAGTGCAGGCGTTCAGCCTGCAAGAAACACTCTTGACGTGGCGACACGCCACGTGGTTGGAGGAGAAAGTCCACTATGCGCCGTTTTGCTTTTCTTATGCGATTCATTGGCTCTTGCAGCACGCGCCTCGCGTGCGTTTTGGAGAGTTCAAGTCCTCTTACGGTTTATTTCTGCTTTCTTTTAAGCTCCCATACCTTAAAGCTCTCGGCACCAAGCTTGCCCGATATTCTGCACACGTCACCATCTATAACGAAATCCTTAGGAAGCTCATATTCATCAAGCCCATATTCTTTTGCGGAGAAGCTTAAAATATATTCCCCCTCTTCCTCTGCAATATTGATGCAAAAGATAACCAGCTTTTCTTTGTCGCGGTATCTCCACGCTCCCGCCAAGATCTGCTCCATGATCACATCTTCCTTGAAGGAAAGAGCAGGCGCTGTGATTTTAGGTAATATAGAGCTACTTATCTTGGGCGGGCGCATCAGATCGGAGCAATGAAACAGCTCGGTATAAAAGCTCCTCAGTCTTACCAGCTCCTTCAAAAATGGCATCCGCTTTTTATCGTACAGCACATCCGCCTTGCACCAACCGAGCTGCTGCCCGTAAAGTAATGATTCCGCTAATGAGAACTTAAAGAAATCGTAATCCTCTTTCTTCTTCCCTATCGTACAGCGTCCGATCATTTCAACATATCCTGCATAGACCGCAGGAAACGCGGGAACCTGACCGTTTCTTACCCACATCCACGTAAGAAATCCGTCATAGCACTTGGTAAAGTTTTCGGCATTATTCTCGGTAAAATAAAAGCTATCCTCCGGCTTTTCCGCATTGATCTTTTCCATCATCATGCGATATCCTTCTGCCCAATGCTTTCCTCCCCCCGTAAGATGTCCGTGTTTATCATTAAAGCAGGGCGAGGCAGGAATTGCACCGACCTGGTCAAAATAAACGCCATCAATGGGAAGCGTGCTTTCCATCTTTCTCACAAGGTCGCCCACCGTAGCATGCCACTCCCTTGACGAGGGACACATATGGGCAAGAAGCGATGTTTCTCCCTTTTCGGTCGTTTGAGGATAGTGCTCTATGGAAAAGCCGCCAACATCGTTGATGACTGCCCCGTGTTTTCCGACGTTATCGAAATTGCACGCATGCCCCATTTCCGCATCGTGCATTTCCCACGAGCCCGCATTGATATACGGTAAAACGTAGATGGAGTGCTCGCGAAGCTTTTTCGCCCCCTTGATAAATTCCTCCTTGGCGGGTAAAAAGTGCGGATATTCAATGTTGAATGGAATTTCGTGCCAATTATACACGTGATATGCAAGAGGCACCTGCAATTCCTTTTGAAGCGCGATGACCGCATCCACCCAATAATTTTTATCATACAGGTCGCTTCCCGCACTCAAACTCATCGGTCTGTTGTCCCTTTGAGAAGGACTGTTCGGTATATAATCCGAAACCCAGAACGGGACTTCCTTAAAGCGCTTGGGTGTATCCGCGCGGCCGTCCGCCTCGATCGCGGGGAGCCAATCTGCTTTTTTTCTCACAAAATCCGCATACGACAGGGTGGCATCATACCAATCTCCCTTTATGTATTGCCAACGGCAGATCCCCGACAGCGCAAAGGAATTCGCACCCCGCGACGCGTTTATGCCATAAAATGCGACGCCAATATTTGCTCTGCCTTCAT
>JAGAMJ010000147.1 GCA_017624795.1 Clostridia bacterium | reverse complement strand
AGAGTGATCCAGGAGGAGCTTGGCGAGGACGGCGACAGCGAGATCGACGAATACGAGCGCCGCATTCGCGAGGCGAAGCTCCCCGAGGAGGTAGAGAAAAAGCTGTTGAAGGAAAACGAGCGCATGGCGAAAACGCCCTTTGGCTCTGCCGAGGCAAGCGTGCTGCGCAACTATCTGGATACCTGCCTTGACCTTCCCTGGAATCAAAAGACCAACGACCGCGCTGACCTGTTGGCGGCGCAGAAGATCCTGGACGCCGATCACGACGGCATGGAGAAGGTCAAGGAGCGTATTCTGGAATTCCTTGCCGTAAAAAAGCTGAACCCCGAGCTGCGTAATCAGATCATCTGTCTTGTGGGCCCTCCCGGTGTAGGTAAGACCTCGGTGGCGCAGTCCATCGCCCGTGCGATGAACCGCAAATACGTGCGCGTTTCGCTTGGCGGCGTACGCGACGAGGCAGATATCCGCGGACACCGCAAGACCTATCTTGGCGCGATGCCCGGCCGCATCATAGCGGCGCTGACACAGGCGGGGGTGCGCAACCCCCTCATTCTCTTGGACGAGATCGATAAGCTCACAAGAGATTCGCACGGCGATCCCTCCTCCGCGCTTTTGGAGGTGCTGGACGGCGAGCAGAATAAATCCTTCCGCGATCACTTTGTGGAGCTGCCCTTTGACCTGTCGGATTGCCTGTTTGTCGCTACGGCAAACACGCTTGACACCGTTCCAAAGCCCCTCATTGACCGTATGGAGATCATCGAGCTTTCCACCTATACAAAAAATGAAAAGCTGCGTATTGCCGCCAATCATCTCATTGGCAAGCAGTTGAAGCGCCACGGGCTGAACCGCCGCATGCTGCGCATTGACGAGGACGCTGTCGCGTCGATCATCGACGATTACACCCGCGAGTCGGGCGTGCGCAATTTGGAGCGTCATATCGCCGACGTTTGCCGCAAGGCGGCGCGCCGCATCGCGCTTGGCGAGGTGAAGCGCGTTACCGTGACCGCAAAGGATCTGCCCGATCTCCTTGGTCCCAAAAAGCGGATCCGTGACCGTATCGGCGAGCAGGACGTTTGCGGTGTGGTCAACGGACTTGCCTACACCGAGGCGGGCGGCGACCTTTTGAAGGTCGAAGCGCTGGTCATGCCGGGCGACGGTAAGATCGAGCTGACCGGCTCGCTTGGCGACGTGATGAAGGAGTCGGCGCGTATTGCCGTGAGCTATATTCGCGCCCACGCAGCCGAGCTTGGTATCTCACCTGATTTCCATAAGAATTACGATCTTCATATCCACTTCCCCGAAGGGGCGATCCCGAAGGACGGCCCCTCCGCCGGTGCCGCTATGGCTACTGCTATCGCCAGTGCGCTTTCGGGCGCTACGGTGCGCCACGATATCGCCATGACCGGCGAGATCACCCTCACGGGCGAGGTGCTTGCCATCGGCGGACTCAAAGAAAAGACCATGGCAGCAGCCGCGGCGGGTGTTTCCACGGTGCTGATCCCCGCTGACAATATGCGCGATCTGCCCGAGCTTGACAAGGAAGCGCTTGCGGTGCTGAAAATCCTGCCCTGCAAGGACCTTAACGAGGTGCTTGCGGCGGCGCTCACGAACGGCATTCCGCAGGGTGTGGCAATTCCGATCTCCGCCCCATCACTTCACACGAGCGCGGCAAGTGCCGCGCCGCAAGGAGGCTCGAATGGCTGAACTGAATCTGCAAAATGCAAAGCTGCTGATCACGGCGGGCGATCCGCGGCAATTCCCCGCGACACCCGTTTCGCAGATCGCCCTTTCGGGGCGCTCTAACGTGGGAAAAAGCTCGCTTGTCAATACGCTCCTTGAGCGCAAGGCGCTGGCGCGTGTGAGCAGCGCCCCCGGCAAGACCATCACCGTCAACTTTTACGACGTGGACGGCAAGCTCTTTCTCGTGGATCTGCCCGGCTACGGCTTTGCCAAGCGCCCCCCGCAGGAAAAGGCGAAATGGTCGGCGCTCACCGACGGCTATTTTACCAAAAACCGCAATATCGACCGTGTCAAGCTGGTGTTGCAGCTCATTGACCTGAAGGTCGGCCCGACTGCGGACGACGTGACGATGCTGCGCTATCTCTCGCAAACAGGACTCCCCTTTGCCGTGATCGCCACCAAGGCGGACAAGCTCAACAAGACGGGACGCACGGCGGCATTGGAAGCGCTGCACGACCACCCCGATATTCCGCTTGGCACGCCCATCATTCCCTTTTCGTCGCAGACGGGCGAGGGGAAAGCCGAGCTTTGGAATACTGTTTTGAAATATTTGTGAGGCAAGAATATGACAAGGATCATTTTGGTGCGCCACGGGCAAAGCGAAGCAAATCTTGCCCACCGCTGGGCGGCAGGCGCGACCGACGCGAAGCTGACCGCGCTTGGCAAAAGGCAAGCAGAGCTGCTTGCCGACTATCTGACGGCGCACGAGCGCATTGACGCCGTTTATGCAAGTCCCCTCTCCCGCGCGACCGACACGGTACGCCCAACCGCCGAGCGGCTGGGGCTTTCGGTCATTCCCGAGGAGGGGCTGCGTGAGATCTATGGAGGTATCTGGGAAGATCAATCCATATCGGTTTTGCGGACAGATCCGAGAACGAAGCCCGATTTTGACACCTGGGACAACGACCTTGCAAACTGCCGTTGCACCGAAGGGGAAAGCGTTGCCGAGGTCTACGAGCGCGCGGTATCCACCGTACTGCGGCTTGCCGCAGAGAACGAGGGAAAAACGCTGCTGCTTGGCTCACATTGGACACCCGTGACCTCTGTTTTGACACGCGTTAATTACGGCGACGTTTCTCATATCAAAAAAACGCCCTCTCCCTTTAACGCCTCCATCAACATTCTGCGCTATGAAAACGGCTCACTGATCGTCCAAACGCAGAATTTCATCGACCATCTTGGGGATCTCATTACCCCACCCATCAAGAAAACGAAAGGATAAGCTATGATCCTATACCCTCATTTTGATACAAACGCGGCAGGTCATCTGACCGTTGGCGGCATGGACACCGTGGCGCTTGCCCGCGAGTTTGGCACCCCCGCCTATATTCTTGACGAGAACGTCATCAGGCAGAACTGCCGCACCTATTTAAGCGCGGCAAGAGCCCATTTCGGCGAAAACGCGCTGCCTCTGTATGCCTCAAAAGCCCTTTCCTTCACGGGCATTTACCGCATCGTCGCCGAGGAAGGGCTTGGCATCGACTGCGTTTCGGGCGGCGAGCTTTACACCGCAAAGAATGCGGATTTCCCCGCCGAACGCATCTACTTTCATGGCAATAATAAAACAGATGCAGATCTTCGCCAAGCCCTTCTGATGGGCGTGGGCACGATCGTGGTGGACGGCATGGAGGAGCTGGAAGCGCTGGACGCGATCGCGCGTGAGCTTGGCAAAACGCAAAAGATCCTGCTGCGCATCACCCCCGGCATCGATCCCCACACGCACCGCGCCATTATGACGGGAAACGTGGATTCCAAGTTCGGCAACGCCATCGTGACCGGACAAGCGCTTGCTATCACAAAAAAAGCGCTCTCGCTTGGCGGCGTCGTTTTGGCGGGCTTCCACTGTCATATCGGCTCGCAAATTTTTGACATCGAGCCCTTCCGCGACGCGGCGGATATCATGCTGAAATTCATCGCCGACGTAAAAGCCGCGACCAACTTTGAAGCCACCGAGCTCAACCTCGGCGGCGGACTTGGCGTGCGCTATACCGAGGACGACCGCGGCATTGACTATGCCGATGCCATCGCCAAAATCGCCGAGATCGTGCGAGAGGGTGCTAAAAAATCGGGCGTTGCGATGCCCCGCGTGATTTTGGAGCCCGGTCGCTCGCTTGTCGCGGCGGCGGGCGTGACGCTGTACACCGTCGGCTCGGTCAAGGAGATCCCCGGATTTCGCAACTATGTTTCGGTCGACGGCGGCATGCCCGACAACCCCCGTTATGCCCTTTACGGCTCGCAATACACAGCGCTTATCGCCAACCGCGCGAATGATCCCAAGGACTACCGCGCCACGGTGGCAGGCCGCTGCTGTGAGTCGGGAGATCTCATTGGTGAGGGTATGGCACTGCAAGCACCGCGGCGCGGAGATATTCTTGCCGTGCTTTGTACGGGTGCTTACAACTATTCTATGGCATCTAACTACAACCGTCTTCCCCGTGCGCCGATCGTGCTGGTAAAGGACGGAAAGGCAAAAATCGCCGTGCGCCGCGAGAGCTATGAGGATCTCGTGCGCTGCGATCAAAAATAAGAAAGGATGATCTGATGTTCCGCCATATTTTAAGCGGCGGGGATATGCAGACCTACATCATCTCGATCCTTTTGACGCTTCCCATCGTTCTGCTATCCCTTTCTCTGCATGAAACCGCCCACGGCCTTGTCGCTTGGCGACTGGGCGATCCCACCGCCCGTAATTTAGGGCGACTGACACTGAACCCCTTAAAGCATCTGAACCCTCTTGGCTTTGTGTGCATGATGGTGGCAGGGTTTGGCTGGGCAAATCCCGTGCCCGTCAACACCCGCTATTTCCGCAAGCCGCGCCGCGACATGGCGCTCTGCTCGCTTGCGGGTCCTGTTTCCAACCTCTTGCTCGCCCTTGTTTTTCTGCTCTTGCTGCGATTTTTGGGCTTTGGCGTGCTTTGGGATCTTTCATATCCCTCTCAGCTCACGGCAAATATGGCATATTTTCTCATTCTGTTTCTCTATTACGGCGTGTCGATGAACGTCACGCTTGCCGTGTTCAACCTCTTGCCCGTGCCGCCACTTGATGGCTCTCGGATCCTGTTTTTGCTGCTTCCCCCGCGTCTTT
>JAGAMJ010000146.1 GCA_017624795.1 Clostridia bacterium | reverse complement strand
CTTCATATAAACAGACGCCCAAAGCGAGGCGCAATAGATCAAAATGCCTGCGGGGATCGCGTAAAAGCCCACAAAGAGGCACCCAAGCAGCACAGGCCCCATCAAGCTGCACCCGTGACCGCTGGCGTGCCAAGGGGAAAGGCAGTTAAACAAGGTCAAAATGATGACCGACACAAGATAGACAAGCGAAATATAAAGCAAATTGGGAATGGCGCCCCTTACGATGCTGACGATCACAGCAGCCGTGTAGCCCAAAAAGCTGAAAATAAAAGCCAATTTACGCTGCGCCTTCTGTCCCCCGTCCTTCCAGCCGGGCAGTAGCTTTTGCGCTACGTAAGCAAGAACGGGTACGATCGCCAAGAGCACAAGCGCCAGGGCAAAATCAAGCGTGGTGGGAAACACGTCGTCGCCAAAAAACAGAAGCAGCAAAAGTGCCGTTACCATAATGGGCGGCACCGTCAACGCCCGTATCAGCTTCGCTACCTTGTAGAGAAATGTGTTTTTGGAATGATCCTTTGTGCTATTTGCGCAATCCATGTCACGTTTCCTCACTTTCGTAATCGTTTTTGTTTCTTTTTGTAACCTCTTTTTGCGGTTTTCGAAACTACTTTATATAGTATCCGAACAATGTTAAGGAGCCGTGAATAAATAGTGACTTCATTGTGAACATTCAAAAACAAAAGAACGACCGAGGGGAAAATCCCCCGGGCCGTTCCTATTTTCGTGCTATTTTAAGGATATTATACAAAATTTTTTATTCAGGTCTGCCGTTGTTCTTGACATCCTTGTTTTTTGGGATTAAAATATTAGTAGCGTGTAAATTATAGCTGCCGATGATATAGGCAAGCCCACACACCAAAACGGCGGGCACGATGATGGCGAAATACATCCAAGCGAAATCGTGCAGCTGCGCCCCGTGGAACGGTCTTGTCATAATACCCATATACATGCCTTGCAGCATTCTTGCGATAAACTCGAACGCGCCACCGATGCGGTACAGAGCCGTTCCCGCCGCGGCAAAGGCGCGCGGCAAAACAAACAACGCACAAAGAAGATTAAGCGAATTGGCAAGCCCACCGATCGCAAAGCCGCGCCAAAGTCCCCTTCCCGTTCCCTTTGCGGCAGCGCTGATACCGTCCTTCGCGCCGATCTCCCACATCACGGTGTATTGCAAAAACAGATAAAACACTACGGCGCCGATACTGGTTACAAGCAGCAAGGTATCGTTGCCTGCTCCCGCGCATGCAAAGGCAAGCCCAACGCCAAAAAGCGCAATCGCGAATTGATTGAGAAACAGCTTGAACGCCGTATAGGAATAACGCTTGAAAAAGTCCTTCATAAAGGACCTCCTTTCAATGTTCTGTTCTCATTATACCGAATTACGCCCCCGATTGCAAGAAAAACGCGAAATATTTACATTTTCCAACGGAATATCAAAACAACGTCCGTTTATCAAAGGAGTTATTATGAGCCAAATGTACGCCGTGCCACTCACACAAATGCCGATCTCAGTTCGGGAATTTGCCGCCTACAAGTCAGGCATTCAGAACTGCTCGTCCAAAACGGTTTCGGAGTATCTGCTCGATCTTCGCACCTTTTTGCGCTACATCGTGGCGAGCCGCGAGGGGATCGACCTCGAATCCGAGGAATTTCTGTGCATTGATATCCGCCATCTTGACCTTGATTTTATGGCGTCGATCCGCACCTCCGAGATCTATTCCTTTTTGCAGTATTCGGGCTCGGTGCGCAAAAATTTGTGGGCGGCAAAGGCGCGAAAGCTTGTTTCCATTCGTATGTTTTACCGCTATCTGGTCAATAAGACCAAGCAGTTAGAGGTCAATCCCGCAGCGGAGATCGAATCTCCAAAGCCCAAAAAGGCGTTGCCAAAATTTTTGTCACTTGACGAATCCCTGCTTTTGCTGGAAACCGTCAAAAACGACCGTTCCTCGCGCACGGTGATCCGCGATTACGCCATTTTGACCCTGTTTCTCAACTGCGGCATGCGTGTGTCGGAGCTTGTGGGCATCGATCTGTCGGACATCAACAAGGAGCTACGCTCACTTCGTGTGACGGGAAAGGGCTCAAAAGAGCGCATCATCTACCTCAATAAAGCTTGCCGCGAGGCACTGTCGGCGTATCTGCCAACGCGTCTTGTCGACGACAACGCCTTTTCCAGCAAGGAAAAGGCACTGTTCCTCAGCGGTCAGCGCAAGCGCATCAGCGTAAAAACAGTGCAGTGGATGGTCTATAAATACCTGGATATGGCAGGTCTTGGCGACCGCCATTTATCGGTCCATAAGCTGCGTCATACCGCCGCCACCCTGATGTACCAGCAGGGCGGCGTCGACGTGCGCGTTTTGAAGGAAATTTTGGGGCACGAGCAGCTCAATACCACGCAGATCTACACACACGTAAGCAACGCAGGCATGGAGCAAGCCATGGCGCAAAATCCTCTTTCGCACGTAAAGCCCCCTAAAAAAGAGGACTGACCGTTATTTAACGCGCAGCCGGTTGATCTTTTCCCTGTCGGGGCTGACAATGGCACTCCAATTGGTGTGATAGATCACAAATCCGGGCTTGCCGCCGGGCGCTTTTTTCAGCTGCCGCACCGTGGTGTAGTCCACCTCGGTCATGGGCGCGCCCTCGGCGGCAGAATACAGCGCCGCGATGCCTGCCGCCTCGGTAAAGTCAGCGGCGTCGGGCTCGTCCTTCCCCTCCAACAGCATCACAACGTGGGACCCCGGCATATTCTTTGCGTGAAACCAAAAATCGTTTTTTGCCGCCAATTTGTGGGTGATATACTCATTTTGCAGATTGTTTTTGCCGCACAGCACCCGATATCCGCCAGACGTACGGTACTCGGCAAAGGAGGGCGTTGCCGCCTTTCTTTGAGCGTTTGGCGTTACTTTGCCGCGCGAGGCATAGCCCGAGCGCGTCAGCTCCTCCCTGATCTCGGCAAGATCGGTGGGCGTTTCCGCCGTATGGAGCGCTGTCAGCACGGATTCCAGATACGCAAGCTCCCCCTCGCCGATCTCGATCTGCTTGCTAAGCTCGACGCGCGCCGTTTTGCTTTTGTTGTATTTTTTATACAGACGTTGGGCGTTAGCGGTGGGCGTCAAACGCGGATCCAGCTCGATCTCGACCTCGCCAAAGCTGCCGTCCTCACGCAGATCCTCATAATCGGTCAGAAGCACCTTGGTCATGCCGCGTTCCAAACGGTAGCTGTTCGCTACGATCAGATCTCCCGCCTTGCGGTAGCTCTGTCCCTCCTCACAGCGCGCAAGCTCACCCCGTTGCAGCTCTAACTTGTGCAAAATACGGGTATAAGCGTTGTTCACGATATGCAGCACATCGGCGGCGCGTTGCTTCACTCTCGCCTCGCGATCCCTTGTGCCAAACCATTCGTCAAGCAGCTCCGACGGGCTTTGAACGTCCTTTTTATGCGGATATTGCAGCAAAGGGGTAAAGGCGTATTCCACAGGCTTTCCCGCATCGTCATAGGCGATACAGGGCTGATATTCACCCTTGCTTAACATAGCATAAACGCTTTGAAAACGGTCAGCGACCGTTCTTTTTTCTTCCTCGGAAAGGGTGGACACGATCTTGCCAAGCACGGGCAGCGCGATCTCCCTTGCCACCACGGCACTGATGCCCAAAAAGCTTTGTGTGATCCACTTTTCAATGGGTACGTCCCCTGCCCCATTCAAGAGCGCCGAAAGATCGGCGGCGGTGCAGTCGCGGGGATCTTTTTTATCCTGTGGCGGAGGCAGCTCATAGCGCATACCCGGCAGGACCTGCCGTTTGGAGCTCGTGGTAAAGTCCACGGGGCGCAGGACCGCAAGGATCCTTTCGCTTTCATCGGTGAAGATCAGGTTGCTATATTTGCCCATGATCTCGGCGATCAGCAGCCGCTTGCAAAGAAAGCCCATCTCGTCGCGGGTTTCCCATTCCAGCACCAAAACACGCTCAAATCCAAGCTGCCGCACGGCGGTGAGCTTGGCGGCAGACAGGTGCTTTCGCAAAAGCACGCAGAATTGCGGCGGATTTTGCGGATTTTCCAGCGGGATCGCCGTAAATCCAATGCGTGGATTGGCAGAGCCAGCATTGATCAGCAATCGCTTTCCACCCGAAAAGGTCCGCATTTGCAAAACGACGGTATCACGCTCGGGCTGATAGACCTTTTCCACACGCGCGCCCATCGCCGTTTGACTGATCTCGGCAGCAAGTGCTGCCAAAAATCCCGCATCCAGTGCCATATCGTTCTCCTTTCGGTGGATCTATCCCTTAAATTACCTCAATTATAGCATAGGGTTGATTTTTTTTCAATATTATGGTAAAATAAACTTATATACACGTTACAAAGGAGTGTGACCTTATGGGAAAAGCCATTTTAGGCATTGACGTTGGCGGCAGCACCACCAAGATCGTCGGTTTTCGCGAGGAAAACGGACAAAAGCAGCTGATCGCGCCTCAATGCGTGCGCGCCACCGATCCTCTGACCTCGATTTACGGCGCCTTTGGCAAATTTACAATGCAAAACGGCTTGGCGCTTTCCGATATAGACCGCGTGATGGTGACGGGCGCCGGCTCGGCGTTCTTGGATAAACCGCTTTACGAGGGGCTGGATTGCCGCACCGTGCCCGAATTTAACAGCGTGGGTCTTGGCGGCTTGTACCTTTCGGGCCTCAAAGAAGCCGTCGTTGTCAGTATGGGCACAGGTACGGCACTGATCCACGCGAAGCGCGAGGGCGACTGCACAAAAACCAAGTATCTGGGCGGTACGGGCGTTGGCGGCGGCACGCTGATCGGGCTTTCCCGCAAGATCCTTGGCGTTGATACGGTAGAACATATCCAGCAGCTCTGTGAGGGCGGCGATCTTGCCAACGTTGACCTGCGTATTCGCGATATTTCGGCGAAAAACATTTACCCCGGTGTCAACTATGAGCTGACTGCCTCCAATTTTGGTAAGCTCAGCGATCTTGCAAGCAAGCACGATATCGCCTTGGGCATCGCGAATATGGTCGCGGAAACCATCGGCATGATGGCGGTGTTCGCGGCGCGAAACTATCAGCTGGATCAGGTAGTGCTGACCGGAAATCTGACCGCCATTGCCCCGATCCGTCAGGTCTTTGACGTGATGGAAAAGAACTTCGGCATTCGCTTCATCATTCCCGAAAACGCACAGTACGGCACTGTGATCGGCGCAGCGCTTTGCCCCGTTGATTGAACAAACGTATAAAGAGAGCCCCCGCTTTTGCGGGGGCTCTCTTTATACGTTTGCAGTATTCTTTTAATTTTATCCCAAGGATACGTTTCCCTGGACGGCACATACCGTGATACCGATCCCCGAAAAGGTTCTGTTCTGATATTCATTTCCTGCCGTTTCCTTCATGGAAACCATCAGATAATAAACATCGCTTTCCTTTGTGGGATCCAGCTTGCCTGTGAATTCCTGCATTTTGACCTCATCGCCCTTCACCGTCGGATTTTTGGTGATCCAAACGTCGAAGGCGGCGGTAAAATCCTCTTCCAGCTTGTCATCTTCACTTATATATATAATGAAGGAAATCGGAATGTTTCCCGTATTCTTGACGCGGAAGCCCTGGGTATAAAAGGTTGCGCCCGGCTCAAAGAGCGCCTCGTGCTGCTGCGCTGTCGTCACGAAATCAAGTGTTTCACCCACAAGCGAGGAAGCGGGGTTGCCGGTATCAATGATGTCAACGGCAAGATCGCCCGACGTTGCATTGATACCGATCGTACCCTTACCCGCATCACTTGTAAACAAAGCAAGTGTCGCGCCCGTGATAGAAATGATGGAAAGAAGGATAGCCATTACCGCTATAATCAATGGTCTTTTTTCGCTTTTATAACGGATCATTGTTTTCCTCCTTTACCCGTCTTTGGGTTCGTAACCAATCAAAATGTCATAATTACCGCATCGTTGCATTAAAATAGGTCAGATCAAACCTGTGCATTGCCCTGAACTGCCTCAACAACAAACGCGATCTTTGCCTGTGCGTCCTGATATGCGTTATCGGGATTATCTGCGCTTAAATCATTCGAGGTATTGGGAAATTCAACCGTAACCCAAATATCATCGATGGCTCCGTTAGGATAATCGACCTCATGCCATGTAGTGGCAGTTTCGGTGCCTGTTACAGCATAATCCGTACCACCTATGTTAGCGGTGATGGTCAGCGCAGGCGTCAGATCCACGTCGCGATCGCCCTTCACCGAAACCATACGAACTCTGTATTTTACCGCAACGTTACTTAAATCCGTCACTTTGATCTTAAACTTTGCCACGTCACCGGGCGTCATAAGATCAAGAACGACCATGGTATACTTGTTTTCAGCGTCCTGCTGGAAGGTAGCGGTACCGCCGTTATCAAATTTGCCGTCGGTGCGTGCGTCTGCTTCGGTATGGTAGAGCGAGGACCAGGTCTTGATCAGGGTGTTATCGTATTCAGCGGTAACATCAACCTTACCTGCGGTAGCCGTTACATTCAGTGTTTTGCTGGACGTAAACAAAGCGTATGTGGAGCCCGCGATCAACGAAACGCAAAGCGCGATCGTCATAAGGGACACCAGCAAAGCTTTCGACTTGGCTTTCATTTCCATTTCTCCTTAAATAGTATTGAAGCTTTCTATCGGTCGAAACGCAAGCCCAAACTTCAAAAGTCTGCGTTTTTATTGATTAGATCAGGGCAGCTCGGTAACCTGAATTGCATGCACGACAACATCGAAGGTGATGTCGCCCAGCATCGCTTTGTTGTTCTCTTCGTTGTTGTCGCCAACAAACTTCACGCTGATGGTGAACGCTGCTTCGTTCTTGCCGGCTTCATTGGTCAGGATGCCGAT
>JAGAMJ010000145.1 GCA_017624795.1 Clostridia bacterium | reverse complement strand
TCAAGTGTCGCTTCGATCTCGGCTTGGGAGGGTTGATCGGCGATGCGGCACTCCTTTAACTCCACGATATCGACCTTGGCATATGCGCCAAGGCGCTTTTCATATTCAGCGGCGGCAGCGCGCAGATAGGGCTCTTTCAGGTTTCCTGTTACGATCAATCGGATACGCAGCATAAGTACCTCACAGTTCTATGATTTCGGTGGGGGAAGCGGCGGCGATATGGACGCAGGTGCCTGCAAGCGCCGCACGTACCTCGCCAAGCGCAAGCTCGGGGAGATTATTGATCTCGGAAAGATGTGCCAGCAGCAAGCGCTTCATGCCGTTTGCCGCCAGGCGGATCGAAAAGGCGGCGCAGTCTGTGTTGGAAAGATGTCCGCGACGCGAGGCGATTCGGCGCTTCAAATCGTAAGGGTAAGGCCCCGTTTTCAGCATTTCCTCGTCGTGGTTGCACTCCAAAACGACCGCCTCGCAGCCCATCAGCCCTTGCTCGACCGTTGGGGTGACGATACCAAGGTCGGTGGCGTATCCAACGGTGCGGGGCTGCTTGCCGTTGATCGTGATGCGAAAGCCCACGCTGCTTGCGCTATCGTGCGAGGTGGGAAAGGAGGAAAGCGTCACGTTCCCCACCGTTTCGGTGAAAAGGGGTGGGTGAGCAACGAGAAGCGCGCGCAGATGCTCGCCCGCGCGACCGGCGATCCTGTCTGCCGACGCGCTCACTGCGTGAACGGGAACGGGGTGATGCTTCAAAAAGACGTCCAGGGCGGCGGTGTGATCCTGATGCTCGTGGGTGATAAAGATCGCCGAAAGGGCGTCGGGGGAAACGCCCGCGCAGTCAAGCGCGTGGCACAGCGCCCTTGCCGAGCGCCCCGCATCGATCAGGATCGCCGTATCACCTGCCGTGAGCAGCGCGGCGTTGCCCGTGGAGCCAGAATAGAGAATTTTGAGAGAATAATCCATAAACGTATATCGATTTCCTTGTCTTTTTATGTGTTTACCGTCTGAAAAGCGCATCGATGAGAAAGAGGTCGACAGCGTCGATCAGAAAGGTGAAGATCAATGGAAAAATAATGGTGATCATCCATTTGGAGCGCTGCAAGCGTCGCTCGCCGTCCTCGATAAAGGCGAGCTTTTGCTCGGCACTCCATTCGGGTGGCAGCTGCTCGTACGTGATACCTTTGCGGTAGAGAAAGCGGTTATAAATGAGGTAAGCCAAAACAAAGCCAAGCAGCAGCGCAAGATACAGCACCATTACCAAAAACGCGAAAAAGGTTTTATTAGTCAGCTCCGCATAAGCAAGCGGTACACGGTAGATCAAAAGGGAAAGAAACGTGTTGAAGATCAACAGGATCAGATATCGCTTGTTCTTGCTTATTTTAGAAGTGCTTTGAGGTTTGCTTTTCTTTTCTTTCATACAAAACCTTTCTAAAACAGCGCGGCGCTTCACGCACCGCGCTGCCTTCATTAAAAGCCGTTAGCTGATTCTTGTCGCGCCCTCGTTGCGGATGCGCAATACGATGCACGCACCCTCGCCGAACACGCCGTCCATTAAAGCGCGGAAGCCCGCCACGTCCTGTGAGCGCACGAACGCCTGAACGGTGCCCGCAAAGCCGCCGCCGTGCACGCGGAAGGCGCCTTTTTTATCCGAAAGGTATCGCTCGGCAAGGCAGAGTGCCAGCGAGAGCCCTTGCTCCTTGATGTTTTTTGTGGTATAAACGTTTTGTAAATAGCAGAAGGAGGAACGGCCCGATGCGATCACGTTTTCAAAGAATTTGTCAAGATCGCCTGTTTCCAGCGCCGCCTTTTGTGCTGCCACACGGTGGTTTTCAGCAAAGAAATGAAGCGCGCGTAAAATGGCACGGTCGCCAAGCTTTTCGCGCAAAGCGGGGATCGCGGCGATCACGGCGTCCTCATCGGTTTCCCGAAGCACGGTCTTGCCCATTTCTGCGGCGAGCGCCTTCATTTCAGCGGGGACTGCGGCATAATCGGGGGTGAGATCGGCGTGATTTCCGCCCGTGTTAACGATGCAAAGGTTATAGCCCGCGGCGGTGATGTCGAAATCGATCTTGTTGATCACAGGCGTTTTGGGATCGGCAAAATCGATCGAAATGATGCCGCCCACGGCGCATGCCATCTGATCCATCAGACCGCAGGGCTTGCCGAAGAATTCGTTTTCGGCGTACTGTGCGATCTTGGCGATCTCTACGTTATCGACCTTGCCGCCGTTATACAAGTGATTTTCGATATTGCCGATCATATCCTCAAACGCGGCAGAGGAGGAAAGCCCCGAGCCCTTGAGGACGCTGGAGGTGGTGTAGGCGTCAAAACCGCCCACCGTATAGCCGTTTTTCTTCATGCCGGCGCACATACCCGCGATGATCGAATCCGAATGAGAGAAGCGATCGGCACGGGGTGCGGTGTAATCGGCGATATCAACGACGTCCTCGGGGAAGCCCTCAGACTTGACGCGGATCACCGAGCCCTCGGATCTGGCGGCGACCGCGATGATGTCAAGGTCGATCGACGCGGCGACGACGCAGCCGTGATTGTGGTCGGTGTGGTTGCCCGACAGCTCGCTGCGTCCTGCGACCGAAAGCAGCAGGATATCCCTGTCGGTGCCGTAAAGCTTTTCAAAGGCGCGGACCGCGTCAGTATATCGTTTTTTGACACCCGTCAGGGCGTCTTTTCCGTAAAGGGCGGTGAAGCGCGCGTCCAATTCGCCGCGCTCGATTTTGCTGATCGTTGTGATCGTGTTCATAAAAGATCCTTTCGTGGCTTACTGTTCAAGTCCCATTTGCTGCATAAGCTTTTTGTTAAATTCTTCCGCGGTGTTATAGCCCATCTTCTTTTGTCGGTTGTTCATTGCCGCGATCTCCAAAATGATGGCAAGGTTGCGTCCCGGCTTGACGGGAATGGTGATGCTGGGGATCTCGACGCCCAGAATATCCATTGTTTCGTTGTCAAGGCCCAAGCGGTCGTACATTTTGCCCTGTACCCACGGCTCCATATTGATGACAAGGTCGATGCGCTCCGAATCTTTAACGGCACCCATACCAAACAGGCGTCGCACGTCCACGATGCCGATGCCGCGCAGCTCAACGTAATGGCGTATGATCAGTGGCGCTTCGCCAACAAGCGTTTTTGCCGAAACACGCTTGATCTCCACTGCGTCGTCAGCGATCAGTCGGTGACCGCGCTTGACAAGCTCAATGGCAGTTTCGCTTTTACCGACGCCCGAATCGCCAAGGATCAAAAGTCCCTCACCGTAGACCTCGATCAGCACGCCGTGGCGTGTGATGCGGGGGGCGAGCTGAACATTGAGAAATGCGATCAATGCCGCCATAAAGGGGCTGGTCTTTTCGCGAACGACCAGGAGCGGTACGCCGTTTGCCTGTGCCATTTCCTCCATGCGGGGAAAGGGGGTAAGCCCTGTCGTCAGAATCACCGCCACGGGCTTGTGGCGAAAGAAGTCGTCTATTTTGGCGTTGCGCTTTGTTTCGTCCCGTTCTTCCAGATAGCGGTATTCGGCAATACCGATCAGTTGAACACGCGAATGTTCAAATTTTTCAAAAAGGCCCGC
>JAGAMJ010000144.1 GCA_017624795.1 Clostridia bacterium | reverse complement strand
TATAGATCAATTCTTTGCCGTCGGCTCGATCACAGCCGTGGGATCCAACACGCGTCCCACGTCCCTGATGATCTTGTCCACGCGCTTTTGCTGCAAGTAGAAGCTGCCGTTGCCGTTGATCGTGAGGTAGCAGCCGCGCTCGCCCGCTTCATAGAAGTAGAAGCGATAGACCTTGGTTTCGGTCTTGCCCTCGCCCATATCGAACGTCATTGAGATTTCAAGATCGGGGGCAGAATTCTTCAATTCCTCCTGCCGTGCCTCGGTATCCGAGGGCATCGAACCATACAGCTCGGTTTCGGTCAGCGTTTGATAGAATTTTCTGAATTTTGCAATATCCGCAAACGGATCGTTGTTGCCGACCGTGTTGCCGTTTTGCACGTAATCGTAAAAGACCTTGATGTCGGAGTTGTTCGAGTTGGAGGCGATGGCGTTGCCGTCCTTGTCAACGCAGTAGGAGCCAAACGAAACGCTTGTTACGCCCGACAGTCCCTTATTTTCCTCGGTCGCGCCAAACGACGTGCCGTTTTTGATGCTGATGTTCAGCTCTTTGAGGAAGTTGATATTGGCCTCAAAAATACCGTCCTCCACCCATTTGAAGTCGTTCCATTCCAAAAACTCCATATAGCGGCGCTCCATCATGATCGTCATGTCGAACATATCGTTGAACATATAGTAAAATTCTTTACCGTCCTCGGTCTTCATGGGGCTGATATAGATGCGCTGGGGAATGGTTTTTGTGGGCTTATAGCCGCCCGCAGCGCCTGCGCGCTCGGCGTTATAGGTGAACTCGATGGCAAAGCCAAGACCGTGATTTTTGATGAAATCGGTCAGGTTGTCATCGGTTTCTCCGTCGTCGGCATACAGCTTAACGGTCTTGCCGGGGACCATGCCCATCAAGCTCATCAGGCAGGTGTTTGCTCTGGTGTCGTTGATGGCGTATCCCTTGAATTTTTCCTGCCCGATAAAGGGAATATGCTCGTAGTAGGTCCCCTTGCGCTGCTCGATGGGCGAGTAAGAGAATTTCACCAGCTGCTTGAAGCTGTCTTCAAAATCCGAAAGCTCCGGCAGGTCGCCCTTGCTGTTTGACTGGTAAACGGTAAAGTCGGTCACGTCAAAGAAGGTGGTGTCGCCCAGCGACGTGGAGATGGTGGGGGTGACGTAGTCCTCCTTGGCGCAAAGCAGCGTGCCCGAGAGGGTGGAGTTGAACTGCGACGCCTCCATTTGCTGCATCACGTAAACGTCGCCTCTGTCCGAATAGCGGGCATAGTAGCCCGTATCGTCCAAAATGATATTGCCGATGATGACCTTGTGTGCGGTGCCGTCCGCCGCCGTGATGATAAAATAGCTTTCGGCGTTGGCGGGGTCTTGGGGCAAGCCGTATTCGGCATAGCCGTTTTGCCTGAACCCTTCCGCATCGGGGTTTTCGGGCGAGAGGTCCAGCCGCGCCATCGTACGGGTATAGCCCGTGATGATCACAAGGGTGGAAAGCATCACGTCACTGATCGAGGCGGTCGGATACCCTTTCAGGGCAAACGAGCCGTCGCTTTGCTTTTCGACGGTGAAGTGATCCTTTTTGTTTTTGATCTCGATGGACTGAATGTCCGATCGGTTGAGCATGGGGTAGAGCAAAATGTCATACGAGCCGTCGCTTGCATCAAACATCGCGTCCTCGGTCCCGTTTAACAGCACAGCCGCCACAACGGTGGGCGTACCGTCGGTCTGGTCGATCGACACCAGCGTTCCGTCTTTGGTCTTATAAAGGCCGTCTTCGGTCGTCTGGCAAACGTCGCCGTGCTTGTTGATCATCACCCACACGTCGTCCTTTTGTACCGCATAGTATTTGGTGCCGTCGGCATCGACCACGTTGTCGCCGTTCGGGTACTCCACCAGAATGCGGGAGGTGAAGCGCCACACCAGCGCGAACGCGACCGCAAGCACCGCCACCACGCCAAGCAGGATCAGCACCGCCAGCCGCTGGCGTTTGAGTGCCGAGCGGCGGGGCTTCATTGTTGGAAATTTCGTTTCTTCCGTCATGCGTATTTTCTCCTCACCATGATATAAACACCTGCGATGAAGATGATCGAAGCGGGCACCACGGTCAGCACAACGGTGTACTGATTTGCCGCCGTAGAGGTGATCGAATTGATCTCCATGTCCGCAAAATATTTACAAGCAAGAGAAACCGAAAGCTGAACCGCGCCAAGCTCGTGGCAGGCGCGCGTCAGCACGGTGTGGTTGCCGTAGCCGCTGTCCAGAGCGCCCGCGGACGTAAAGTCGGTCGAAGCGCAGGCAAGCAGATACGAGAAGGTGCTCTTGCCCGTATAGGGGTCGGAATGGGCCTCTCTTGTCACCGTCATATAGCGGAAGGGGGCTTTGGCGTCAAGCTCCTGCTCGCCCGCCACCGCAACCGCGTCGGCGGACGAGGTGAAAACGTCAAAGGATTCGCGCATGATGCCGTTGTGGGAGTAAGCACCGTAATAGTAGTTGCTTTCGTCGTCGTAGGTCAGCTCATAGGTGCTGTTGATGGCACCCGTGTAGGGGAACAGCACGGTTTTGGGGATTTTTGCCTGGCGCAGCTGTCTTGTCAGCGACGCGCCAAGTCCCGCCTCGACGTAGGTCGCCTGGGGCGTCAGCCCGTTTGGCTTGGTGGAGTGCTCTTGATCCTTGATCAGGAAATTGGATACCTGCTTTGTCTGCTCGTCGGTGTGACGGGCGATCTCAACGCCCCACTCGTTCAAAAACGCTTCCAGATTGGGGAGCTTTGGTGTTTCGTAATCGAAGAAGGTCATGATCGAGTGGTCCTTGTCCATAAAGCTTGTCAGCTTATCCAGCTCGGAAACGTCGTTCACGGCGTTTTTCTCCAAGAAGTCGCTTTGAGGGTCAAAGATCACGATCAGCGTGCAATCCTCTGGGATATCTTCCTTGGAAAGGTCAATGGGCTGCACGTCAAAGCCCGTTTCGTAAAGCAGCGTTAAAAGGGGACTGCCGTTGGTGCTTGTGATCAGGGTATCGACCTCGCCGTGTCCTGTGGTATAGCACGCCACGGGGATCTCGACTTGCGTCACGGCGTTGATGGCAGATACCAGGCGCTGCTCGCCGTTATAGCCCACGATGGTTTCGGTGCTGCTGTCGGTGGTAAACAGTGCCGACAGGGTATACACGCGCGACTCGGTGCCGCTGGTCACGATGACACTGTAAGGGCCGATCGACTGTCCCGAGCTTTCCTTGTACTGCGAAACGGCAGAGGGGTTGGTCAGATAGTCCACGTATTTGATCTTGATGTTCTCATATTCCTGCGCCATTTCCAAAACGGTGTAAAGCACGTAGCGCTGGGTGGTATTTGCCTCCATCTGATCCTTTGGCGTGCAGAAGATGATGGTGACCTCAATGTTCTTTTCCTCGCCCGTTTGGGCGTCGGTGTACTTGCGGGGCGACACGCGCTTGCCGTTCTCGTCCACCACGTAAAAGACCTGATCCAAAAGCTCCTTTGCTTCGTCCGAAAGGGTATACATTTCCTCCGAGGTCATATCAAGGTACCAGACGAACTTTTCGGAAAGGGCGGTGAAGATCGCGTTGAACAGAATGACAGCCGCGATGATCACAACGGTCAATGCCACGGAAACACTGCCGTAACGAAATTTTTTGGTATGCAGAAATTTCATTCGTAGCACCTCCTATCAGCCCCAACGGCGCTTTTCGTAAACGCGCACCGTCAGGAACAAAAATACACCCGATATGGATAGATAGTAAAGCAGAGCCGAGAAGTCGAACAGACCGTAAGCAAAGCGGTCAAAGCGGCTCATCACCGAGATCCAATCCAGCACCGTGCGGATAAACGCCGAGCCGATATAGTCGTTGAACACGCCGACCAGCAGCATCACAGCGATGGCGCCGACCGTGATCACCGCAGCGGAAAGCTGATTTTCGGTCAGAGAGGAAATGAACAGTCCCACCGCAATAAAGCACGCGCCGATCAAAATGATACCGATGAGGCACCCGATGATCTGTCCGCCCTCGGGGCCGACGTGCACGCTTTGCGAGGCGGTGCTTTGCTCGGCGATGGCGTAAGAGAGCAGCGGGAAGAAATTGATGCAGGAAACCAGCACCGTTGACACGAACAGCGTCAATGCGGCAAGATACTTACCAAACACCATAC
The DNA here is from genome assembly GCA_017624795.1 of Clostridia bacterium. Classification (GTDB taxonomy): domain Bacteria; phylum Bacillota; class Clostridia; order Oscillospirales; family CAG-272; genus Firm-07. The sequence continues at coordinate 8,436 of JAGAMJ010000144.1, read as the reverse complement.
CCGTGATCGAAACGGGCGCGGTCAGCAGCAGCTGCTCGGTCCGCATTTTGCGTTCCTCGGAAAACAGACGCATCGTCAAGAGCGGGATCAGAATGATGAAGGTAAAGATCATGTACTGAAAATAGCTTGTCGTGTTGTAGCTTGCCTGCTGAATGGTGGTGTAGGCACAGATCAGTGCCGCCGCCGCCAGGAATATGCCTGTATAGACGTATCCGACGGGGCTGATGAAGTATGCCCGCAGCTCCTTTTTATAAATAGCAAACATATATGGGTTTTATCGGCTTTTTGCCGACGCTCCTTTCTTTTTTGCTCGTGCGCGAGATGGGATCAATCCTCGCCGTCGTAGGGGGCGATGCTTTTCTGCGCCTCGGCTGTGGCGTCGATGATCGACGCTGCCAGATCCTTTTCAAGGTCGACAGCGCTTCTTTTGCTGCGCTGTGTCTTGGTGGCTTTTCTCACGCGGGCGTCGTCGCCCGTTCTGTCGACGATCGAAATGAAGATGTCCTCCAAGCTCATACCAAGCGCCTCCATTCCGACAAGGGGCCAGCCCTTTTGCGAAAGCGTGTAGAACAGGGATTTTCGCATATCGATATTGGGCGCGCTCTCCACCATATAGATATAGGCGTCGCCGTCCCTTGCGGGCAGTGCTTCAACGTAGGAAATGTCGCTGCGGTCGTTCAGCATATTCAGCACCTCGCGCTGCGGGCCGCAGATCTTTATGCGGTAGCGGCGGCTGCCGTCGGCAACGCGGTTGATGTTTTCGGTCAGCTCATCGGCAACGATCTTGCCCTTGTTGATAATGATGATGCGGTCGCAGACTGCCTGCACCTCTTGCAGAATGTGGGTGGAAAGGATCACGGTATGGTCCTTACCCAGGGTGCGGATCAGGTTGCGGATCTCAATGATCTGCTTGGGGTCAAGCCCGACGGTGGGCTCGTCAAACACGATCACGGGGGGGTTGCCCACCAGCGCCTGCGCGATGCCCACGCGCTGACGGTAGCCCTTGGAGAGGTTGCGGATCACGCGCTTATAAACGTCCTTGATCTTCACGACGTCGCAGATCTCCTCCAAGTGCTTGGTGCGGTTGAGGGTGCAGCCCTTTAAGTTATAAACGAAGATCAGATATTCCTCTACCGTCATATCCGGGTAAAGCGGGGGCTGCTCGGGCAGGTAGCCGATGCGGCGCTTGACCGCAAGGGGATCGTCTAGCACGTTGATGCCGTCCACCGTCACGCGTCCCGCCGTCGAGGAAAGATACCCCGTTAAAATATTCATGGTCGTGCTTTTGCCCGCGCCGTTCGGTCCAAGGAAGCCGACGATCTCGCCCTTTGCGATCTCAAAGCTGACGTCGTCGACCGCGCAGTTGGCGCCGTAATTCTTGACCAGATGCTCGATCTTAATCATTTGCAAAATCCTTTCATCGTTTGCGCTGTGCGCGCGCAAGACGGCGCGACAGCCCATATATAAATACATTATACCATATTTTCTTATAATAATCAACCTCAAATGTCTGCCTTTTCTTTCCCGTATTGTGATATTTTCATGAATTTTTGCGCAAAATGCGGTTTTGGCGGCAAGAGAGCAAGTGAACAAGATTTTGATCGAAAAGGAAAAAGAGTGATTGACGGTTTTGCGCCCTTGTGCTAAAATAAAAGCGTATATCAATGGAAAGGGAGCGATACGGACAGTGAGAGGGAACAATATCGTATTGATCGGTATGCCGGGCTGCGGTAAATCGACGCTTGGCGTTGTGCTGGCGAAGCTGCTTTGTATGGATTTTGTGGACGTGGATCTTCTCATTCAGCAGCGCGTGGGTATGGGACTGCAAGACTATATCGACCGATTTGGCACAGATGCCTTTTTGCGCGTCGAGGCACAGGTGCTTGCCGCGCTTGACGTTACAAACACCGTGATCGCCACGGGCGGCAGCGCGCCGTTGCACCCCGTGGGTGCAGCACGTTTGCAGGAGCTTGGCGAGGTGGTGTGGCTGGATCTGCCGCTTTCTGAAATTGAAAAGCGCGTGACCAATCTTTCCACTCGCGGGATCGCGATGCGGGCGGGGGAAACGCTTGCCGACGTTTACGCGTATCGCACGCCCTACTACGAGGCACTTTGCGATCGGCGTATCAAGCTGGAAGGGACGGATATCGCCGCGGGCGCGTTGCTTTTGCGCGATTTGTTGAAGAAATAAAAAAATTTCAAAAAACCTCTTGACAAATGCCGTTTCGTTGTGATAATATATGTGGGTACGCCGAAAGGCGACGTGCGGCTTTAGCTCAGTTGGATAGAGTGCCTGGCTACGAACCAGTAGGTCGAGGGTTCGAGTCCCCCAAGCCGCGCCATAAAAAAGGAACTTTTGCTAGCAAAAGTTCCTTTTTTTATCCAAGCCGCAGGCACCCCACCAAGGTCTGAACCTTGGTGTTTTTTTATAGATATCTTGCGTGTCTTTTGGATAATTTTTCTTTTGCGGGAGATACTGAATAAGAGCACGTAAGGGAAAAGGGCAGGATTATGGAAGAAAAAACAGCGGCGGTCAAAACGCTTTCGTTTTTAGTTGTAACGATTGGGGTATATCTGTTGCTGTGGCAGACGGTCTGCACGCGCGCAGAGCTGCCCGTCTATTATTACGGGCGCCTCATTGAGCTGCTTGGCATCGGGCTGTTTATCGCCCTGGCACTCCATACCCCGATGCGCTTTGAGGAAATGGGGATCGTGACTTCGCGCAAAACGCTGTTTCGTTCGCTCGCGCTTGGGGGTGCGGTCGCGCTGCTTTTGTTTTGCGCGCTTGTGACGCTTGGCAGGGTGCTGCGTCTTGACCTCTCATTTTCTTGGCACGTTCGGGGGGATATCTCACGCGCGACCTACTTTTTGGTGGCGCCCCTGCAAGAAATTCTTGCCAAAAGCGTGATGTATTACAGCTTCGAGCTTTGCTTTGGCAGAGAGCACCCCGTTTTGATCGTGCTGATGTCTGCCGTGGTGTTCGGGATCTTCCACGTGGTCTACGGGAGCCGTATGATGCTGCTTGCCATGGGGCTGACGCTGCTGACGGGCTGGATGTTCCACCGCGTTCGCTGCGTGTGGGGGTGCGCGCTGGCGCATTTTGCTTTGGGATTCTTGCCTGCTTGCTTTGGATTTGCTTGAAAAGTGCTGCCCTCTCTTGCCACGCGCCTGATTTTTTGATATAATGAGAGGGAAGACAGTCCGCTTAGGAGGAATATGATGAAAAACGGAAAGAAAACTGTCGAATCGAATTGCGATACCTGCGAATTTTACGATTACGACGAATATACCGACGAATACTGCTGCATGGCAAAGCTGGATGAGGACGATATGGTCCGCTTTCTTGGCGGGCGGACCGCCGCCTGTCCCTATTACCGCTTTTACGACGAGTATAAAAGCGTACATAAGCAAATATAAGGGTGTGCCGTGAAAGGCCTTGGCGCGTTTGCGTAAAAGAGCCTCTGTTATACAGTGTTTTAAGTGAAAAAAGAAAAAAAGAGCAAAAGGCATAGCGTGAACCCCGCTTGGAGCGTCACGTTATGCCTTTGCTCGTTTATTATGCGATCGTATAAATGAGTCGCCCCTTTGCACGGGAACGTGATTTACGACCTCGTCCAGGGTGTTATCTCTGATCCGCGCTTCAAATTCCTCGCGGCTGATCTTTTTTTGAAAGCCGTAGCTAAGCTCCGCGCCCTCGGCGCAGTCCACCACGTACCACATTTCGGTCTTGCCGTTCTCGCCCTCGTGCAAGCGGGCATAGGCTTGATCGGGATGCACCTGCACCGACAGCTTTTGCTTTGCGTCGATCAATTTGATCAGAATGGGCAGCTCCTCATACCCCCATTGCTGCAGCACGTCGGGCAATGCCGTTCCTGCGAGCGCGCCGTTTGCAACGGTGTTGGAGCCATCCTTGTGGCAGGAAAGCATCCACGCCTCTGCCGTGGTGGGCTCGCCCGAATCAAAGCCGAACTCCTTTTTCAGGCGATCGCCGCCCCATAGATATGATTTGAAAACAGGTTTTAGCAAAAGCGGATAAGGCCTTTTCATAATGCTCTCCTTTCGGTCAAAGGGTGGATTTTCATTATATCATATCGCGTGCGTTTTGTAAATATCGTTTGAGCAAAACAAAGAAAGCACCTTTGCGGCAAGACTGCCACAGAGGTGCTTTTTTGACACCCGTTTTGGGGTTTTTGTGTCAAAATCTTATTTTGTGATCTTCGCCACGCCCGTTCTGATCGCGGCATCCGCAACCGCCTTTGCCACCGCGTCGTGTGCGCTTTGGTCAAAGGCGTAGGGCAAAATATATTCGGTCGACAGCTTATCCGCGGGCACGCAATCGGCGATCGCGTAGGCGGCTGCGTTCATCATCTCCTGATTGATGGTGGAGGCGCGCACGTCCAAAGCGCCGCGGAAGATGCCGGGGAATACCAGCACGTTGTTGATCTGGTTGGGATACTGCGACGAGCCCGTGCCGACGATGTAAGCACCTGCTTCCAGTGCGTCCTCACGGGAGATTTCAGCCACGGGGTTGGCGCAGGGGAACAGCACGCACTTGTCTGCCATCGAGCGCACCATATCCTTGGTAACGCAGTTGGGTGCGGAAACGCCGATGAACACGTCAGCGCCCTTCATCGCGTCGGCAAGCGTGCCGCTGAGCTTTTCGCGGTTGCTCATTTTGGCAAGCTCTTGCTGCGCGCTGTTAAAGCGCGTGTCGCCCTCGACAAGAATGCCGAGCTTGTCACAGGAGATCAGATTTTTCACGCCGAGCTTCAAAAGGAACTTGGCGATCGAAATGCCCGCGGCGCCTGCGCCGTTGATCACGAGCTTCACCTCGTCCAAGCTCTTGCCGATCAGCTTCAAGGTGTTAAGCAACGCCGCCGCCATCACGATAGCGGTGCCGTGCTGGTCGTCGTGGAATACGGGAATGTCAAGCTCCTCACGCAGGCGCGTTTCGATCTCAAAGCAGCGGGGGGCTGAAATGTCCTCCAAATTGATGCCGCCAAACGAGCCCGAAAGCAGCTTGATGGTCTTGATGATCTCCTCGGTGTCCTTGGACTTGATGCAAAGGGGGTAAGCGTCCACGTTGCCAAACGCCTTGAACAGCGCGCACTTTCCCTCCATCACGGGCATGCCCGCCTCGGGGCCGATGTCGCCAAGGCCTAAGATCGCGGTGCCGTCGGTGATCACGGGCACAGTGTTCCAGCGGCGCGTGAGCTCAAAGCTTTTTTCAATATCCTCATGGATCGCCATGCAGGGCTCGGCAACACCGGGGGTGTACGCCAGCGACAGCTCCTCACGGCTGCCGACGGGGACGCGGGAAACGACCTCGATCTTGCCCTTCCACTCTGCGTGCTTTTTCAGCGATTCCTCTCTGTAATTCACAAAATGCGCCTCTTTTCTCTATATTGATTTATTTTTCACAAACTCCTAAAAAACCGAAAAGGTCTAAACCGTAAAACGGTTCAGACCTTTTTCAAAGCTTCCCTATAATGGGATCAATTTGCCGCTGGTGGAGCATAGGGGATTCGAACCCCTGACCCCAACACTGCCAGTGTTGTGCGCTCCCAACTGCGCTAATGCCCCATGTTGAACAGCGTTAGTATAGCAGATATTCGGGAGCTTGTCAAGCCCCTTTTTTTATAAAACAGGAAATTTTGCCGCGGCGCTCGGTGCATTGACTTTACAGGTATTATGTGGTACAATAAGAGAAACTGACAAATGCGGGAAAGGGGGAATAGCGAATGGTCCTGATCATTGCCGAGAAGCCGAGTCTTGCGCGCAACATCGCGGCAGGCATCGGGCAGCTGGCGCGGCGCGACGGCTATCTTGAGGGCTGCGGCTATCTTGTCACGTGGGCGTTCGGACACCTGTTTTCGCTTGCCGATATCGAGGTCTACAACCCCGCCCCACCCGAGGCAAACGGGCATTGGTGTATGGAAAATCTGCCCTGCATCCCCGAAAAGTTTCAGTTTGAGCTGCGGCGCGGGGACGACAAAAGGCCCGACACGGGTGTCGAAAAGCAGTTTTCCGTGATCCGTACGCTCTGCCACCGCCAGGACGTGGACACCATCGTCAACGCGGGGGACGCCGACCGCGAGGGGGAGATCATCGTCCGCCTTTGCGTGATGCACGCCGATCCCCCAAGGGATAAGCAATACAAGCGCTTGTGGCTGCCCGACCAGACGCCCGAAACCGTGGCGGCGGCGCTTGCCGATATGAAGGACGCAAGGGAATATCGCAACCTCGCAAACGAGGGCTTTGCCCGCACCTATATCGACTGGCTTTACGGCGTGAACCTCACGCGCTACGCGACGCTGAAATTCGGCACGCTTTTGCGTGTGGGGCGCGTGATCGTGCCGATCGTGAGTGCCATTTACGAGCGCGATATGGCGATCCGCAATTTCACCCCCTCAAAATACTATGCCATCATCAGCAACGCCGAAACGAACGGCGAGCGCGTGGAGCTGAAAAGCGAGCGCAAATACGAGCTTGCCGAAGCGCAAAAAGCCAACAATTGCTGCACTGTTTATAATAGAACGGGTGCGGTTGTGACGGCGGTCAAAAAGAAAAAGGATACCTTGGCACCGGGCAAGCTCTTTTCGCTTTCAAAGCTCCAAAACCTGCTTGGCAAAAAGCATAAAATGTCGATGAGCGAGAGCTTGGAAATTATTCAGGGGCTTTACGAAAAGGGGTATCTGACCTACCCCCGTACCAACTCTGAATATCTTGCCAGTGCCGAAAAGGATAAGATGAAGCGCATCATCGCGCAGTGCGCGAAAATGGGCTACCCCGTCTGCTTCAAGGACTCCAAAAAGATCTTTGACGACAGCAAGATCGAATCGCACTCGGCGCTCACCCCTACCTATAAGATCCCGAAGAAGGAAGAACTCACTGCGAAGGAAAATTTAGTATACGCTACCGTTTTTCGACGCTTTGTGGCGATCTTTTGCGCCGAGCCCTGCACGGCGGAGCGCACCGAGATCACCATCAAGATCGGCGATTATGAAACCTTTGTGCTCAAAGGGCTTGTGATCGTGGAAAAGGGCTGGATGAAGTATGACGATGCCGCCCAAAAGGACAAGGTGCTGCCAAAGCTTGCCAAGGGCGATGCCGTGAACGTGGCGTTTTGTCCCGTGGAAAAGGAAACCACGCCCCCAAAGCATTACACCATTGAAACGCTGAATAATTATCTCAAAAATCCCTTCCGCGAGGAAAAGGCGGCCGCCGAGGACGTGGTGGGCGCTGACGACAGCGAGGAATACCGCGCGATATTGGAGGGGCTCGAGCTTGGCACCGAGGCAACGCGCACGGGCATCATCGATAATGCGAGAAAAAGCCAATATATCGCCCTGAACAAGGACGTTTATACCATTTTGCCGGGTGGCGAGTACCTGATCGAATCGCTTGACCGCTTGCAGATCCGTATGGATAAGCACCGTACAAGCGAGATGGGCAAGGCACTCAAAAAGGTCTTTCGCGGCGAGATGACGGTGGAGGATAGCGTTGCGCTTGCGGCAAATGAGATCAAAGAGGTCTTTGAGCGCCCCGTTTTGCCGCCCGAGGAGGATAACGACATCGGGCTTTTTGGCGACGACGTCGGCACTTGTCCGCTTTGCGGAAAGCCCGTCATGCGCGGCAGATTTAACTACGGCTGCCGCGGCTACCGCGACGGGTGCAACTTTAAGGTCGGATTATTTATCAACGGACGCGCCATATCGGTGTCGAATATGAAGTCCTTGCTGGAAACGGGCAGGACCGCCAAGATCCGCGGCTTTGTTTCCAAAAAAAGCGGAAAGCAGTACGACGCGTATCTAAAACTCGAAGACGGTAAGGCGATTTTTGATTTTTCGACGTGAGAACATAATATTTGTTGATCGCAAAAAAGGCACCCGCACGGGTGCCTTTTTTGAGTTGACGGTGGAAGACGAACAAAACCGTAGGGGACGACGCCCTCGTAAGGAGCGCAGCAAAAACTCGCCTTTGGCGAGTAACGGGAGTTTTTGCGACGGCTAAACACCGCCGATTTGCAAAGCAAATTGCCAAAAACTCTTACGCAAACCCGTAGGGCGGGGGTTTACTCCCGCCGTTTTGTACAGAAAAATGACCTTATTTCCGGCGGCACCAAGGCACCGCCCTACAAGGTACCCGTGATCCGCGATCAACGGAGGAAAAGCGCACAAATTTGTAGGGGACGACGCCCTCGACGTTCCGATCGTAACGGTGCTTGCAACCAACAACGACGGGTATTTCGCCTTTGGCGAATACACCCACACCCTGCGTCTTGCAAGCGAGCTTGCAGACCTTCGGGTGGGGTGTGCGAACCCGCATTTGCGCGCTCCGCACTCTCACAAAAAGGTGCGATGCAATCAACGCGCAAATCGGGATCGACCGTCGCCTGCTCCAAAAAAAGCGGAGCCCCCAAAACAGGGGCTCCGC